>DAOSWJ010000259.1:0-5132 GCA_035380005.1 Prolixibacteraceae bacterium
TATTAACAGTGTATATTCGGGCATCGTAACCATCGTATTGGCTAACATACAATTCACCGGTACTTTCGTTGAAATCCGAACCTGAAAAATAGGTGCCAAGACTAAAACCTACGTTACCTACCATTGTTGTACTCCAGTCAGTGATTGATATTCTGTATAATTGATCTGTATATTGATCGATAGTATATAATGCATTGGTGTTAATATCAAAAGCCAAAGTGCGGAAATCAACTGATGAAAATGTAGCAAGTAGGTTTGTGGAAGCATCGCTTAAGCTAACTGAATAAATTTGTGATCCAGAAATTCCCAAGGTTAATAGATACATAATATCGTCGGTTGGGTTATAGGCCATTCCAACTGAATATTGGCCAACGCCTGAAATTGTACCAATTAAAGTTGAATTACCAGTTCTGATATCAATCTGATTTAAATTATTGTCCCATGATATACCTGTGGCATATAAAAAACCATCGTTGGCAAAATCGCCGGTATTAATGTATGGTGTAATTGAAGCTAAACGGAAGTAATCCGACAAGTCGTTGAATTTGAAAATCAAGTTTTGATCGGTATTGTATTCGTGTACAAATAATTGATGGACGCCCCATGGACCATCGAGCGTTGCAGTTGGTGGTACAGGGCCACCGGGTATGTAAGTTCCAACTTTACCGTCGGTTGATTGTTGGGCAATAACCGGAAAAGCCAACATTAATGCAAACACTAAAGAGAGTAAATGTGATTTCATAAATTGATGTTTTTTTGTTTTTTATCATTGTTGTCCGGTTAAAATTTCAGATTGCTTCGCAAAGCTCGCAATGACGTGGCTTTAATTGCATTTAGGTGTGGGAGGGGGTTGGTTGGCGGCGAAGCCGCCAATCAATCCCCTCCCACACCGCTAATAAGCACATAATGAAGTCATTGCGAGCACGGCGAAGCAATCTTTACAAATAGTTTTTGCTTAACCGGACAACATTGGTTTTTTATAATAAAACTCAAAGCTATAAAATTTACTTTTTAAATATGAAGTTTGATGTAAATATTTTTATTAAAATCTAATTTTGAGTTCATTTTAGTACGACCTAATTGCCATAATTCTGTTTTCAAATTCGTCGCGATCGATATTGGTTTTGTTTTTAATTTTTGTTTTATAAGTGTATATGGTGTTTACCGAATAATTTAAAAATTTGGCAATTTTTTCGTTGTCGGTTATGCCCAGTCTGATCAATGCAAAAATTCTCAAGTCGGTATTGAGCAATTCGTCTTTTTCGGGATAAATTTTTTCGTTGTCGTTCAGTAGTTTATTGAATTCATCAATAAAGTTTGGGAATATTTTTAAAAAAATACGGTCGAAATTATCGAAAAGTTGTTTGCGTTCTTTTTTAAGGTCGGTATTGTTAATTATACTGTCGAGGTCGGAGAATTGTTTCGATGCAATTCTTCGGTAGAGCTTCTTCTGTAAAGCTTCCAATTTATCGATGTATTCAGAGTTTACGTTAAAAAAATAACCAATATATTCTTGTTTTATGGTGTTGGCTTCCTGTAACGAGCGGTTCATCTCAATTAGGTTGTTGTTGGTTATTTGTAAGGCATTACGCACCTTGTTCAGTTTCTTGAATTGCAGGTAAATAATGCTGAAAAACGAAATTACCAAAACCGATAACATCGAAACAATAAAAGAATAATTAAGCAATTGTTTTCGTTGGCGTTCAACGGTAGCCAATCTTTCGCCTTCAATAATAGGCAGTACAGCTCCAACTTCAACTTTTCGGTGTCGTGCGTTGTAGTGAGTGGCGTCGTCGAGAGCAATTTTAATGTATTTGTTTGCACGTTTTATGTCGCCGTTGTTAAACAGTTGTACTGCCAGGTTGCGCAGGGCTACGGTTTCTTTGGTCGATGCATGTATGTCGGCAATCGATGCTTTTATAAGCATATCGATGGCTTCGTTTTCGCGGTTCAGCAAAGTGTACAAATAGCCAAGGCTCGAGGTTGCAATTGCGTAGGTGTGGTCGCTTAATTCAAATTTTGTGAGCAAAAAATTGAATGCATCGGCAGCGCCTTCGGGGTCGTTGGCTTTCATACGCCGGAGCCCCATTGCCGACCAATATTGAGAGCTGTTTTGGGGCAGCAAAGCCAAGGCCGAGTCGAGGTATTGTGTGCCTGTGCGTTGGTATTTTTCAGTGTAAAATTGATCGTTGTTGTAGTCGGCCAAGTCGTAGTAAGTGCGGGCAATAACGTTGTAAAACATGGGTTTGATACTGTCATTCAGAGTTCTGCTGTCGATGTTGTGTAAAATATCGAGCGATTCTTTAAATAACCCCGAAGATAAAAGTGTGAACCCTTTTTTTATGTTCGATATTGCGAGGTAGTCGGTATTTCCGGTTTGTTTTGCAATGTTGTTCAGTATGGTAACATATTTAAAGGCCGAGTCGTACGAGAACGATTCATATTGTCCAATAAGCTGCATACAATATGAAAACCATTGCTCATTGTTGCCTATTTGTTTTGAAGCTGCAAAATGTACTTGAAGTTGCTCTATTTTTTTGTTCTTTAGGTCTAGGTAATTTTCTTTCTTCGAAATTTCTTCGTCGAGTAATTCGAGCAAACGATTGGTTTCGTTACTTGAAAAAGCATCGTAAACAATAAAAATGAATAAAAAAATAAGAAATAATTTGCGATGCATTTTACTTTATATTTAACTTTAAGCTGAATTCAAAATTAGCATTATATTTTAAATACTAAAACACCTTGAAGTTTTATTTATACTTCGTATTTTTGATTAAAATTCGTATCATGAACCGAAACCGTATCATTTTTTTATTGGTAGCAATTGCTTTATTAACTTTTGTTGCGCTTTTGGGTAATGTTTTCAATACATCGTTGAAGAAACGAATGATTGACGGGGCTCAAAACGAATTGGTTTCAATTGCCAAACTTAAAGCTGATAATATTGAAGATTGGTATTCCGACGAGTTGATAGATGCTCAGATAATTACGCAGAACAAATATTTGATCGATCATGTACATGCATTTGTAAAAAGCAATAATAGCACCGATTCTCTAATTCTAAATCAAAATCTAAAATCAATTATAGCTGAACACGGATACCATAAAATAATGTTGATTACTAGCCATGCGCAGGTTTTAGTATCAAGTCACCATCAATCAAATACTTTGCCTCATAATTTAATAGACAGTGCGCAAATGGTGTTCATCGATAAAACTGTTACTTCAACAGGATTGTACCGCGATGAATATTCCGACAGCGTTTATATTGATTTTATATCGCCCATCGAGATCGAAGGATTTGGGCGAGAGCTGGCTATTGTTTTTCGTGTAAACCCTGTCGATTTTTTGTATCCTTTGGTACAAAATTGGCCTTTGCCGTCAGAAACTGCCGAAAATTCAATTTTTAAGATTGAAAACGACAGTATTGTTTTTTTAAATGAACTCAGGCATTTAAGTCAGAAAGCATTAAGTGTAAAAATACCTTTAAGCAACAACCATGCAGTTGCTGTTAAAGCATTGGCCGATGCCGAAAAAATACACGAAGGGTTCGATTACCGAAATGTTGAAACCGTTGCTTATGTAAGCCCGATAAATGGAACACCTTGGTATTTGTTGTCAAAAATCGATACAAGCGAGTTGTATGCTAAAGTTGATGATCAGAGTCGTTTGTTCAATCTGGGACTTGCCTTTTTGTTAATGCTGATTTTGTCGTTGTTGGCTTTTCTTTATTCCAATTCGCAAAAAAATATATACAAAAAGCTTTGGTTGGCACAGGAAGAGTTTAAAACAACCTTATACAGCATTGGCGATGGGGTTATCACTACCGATCGGAATGGAAACATAACACACATGAACCCAATTGCCGAAAAACTTACGGGTTGGGCAGAGAAAGAGGTCAAGGGCTTATTTGTCGAAAAAGTCTTTTATATTGTGAACGAAGTGAGTTTCGAAAAGGTTGTAAACCCTGTACGGGTGGTTCTCGAAAAAGGGAAAGTTGTTGGTTTGGCTAACCATACCTTGCTTATTTCTAAACAAGGAACAAAAATTCCTATTGCTGATAGCGGTGCACCGATACTCGACGAGAGCGGGACAATTACAGGTGTTGTGCTTGTCTTTCGCGATCAAACCACCGAAAGACAGCAACATGAGATAATTGATGAGCAACGTAGAAGGTTGTACACTTTAATGTCGAATTTGCCGGGTATGGCTTATCGTTGTAAAAACGATGCTGACTGGACAATGGAATTTGTAAGCAAAGGCTGTTTCGAACTTACCGGATACAACGATTACGAAATTGAGCAAAACAAACTAATTAGTTACGGAAAGCTTATTCATCCAAATTATTGTGAATTTGTTCAGAAAGAAGTAGATCGGGCATTGATGTCGCGTAAGTATTTTGAAATTCAGTATGCTATTGTTGATCGAAAAGGCATCGAACGCTGGGTTTGGGAAAAAGGACAAGGTATTATAGACTCGAATGGTGAAGTTGTGGCTATTGAAGGTTTTATTAGTGATATTACTCAGCTAAATGAAATAGAATCGCAATTACGACAAAGCGAAAATTTGTTTCAAACAATGGCGCTAAACTTGGGGGTGGGCATATTTAAAACCGATTCAAAAGGTTACACCACTTTTGTGAACCCGAAATATTGCGAAATGACGGGTTTGTCAGCCAGTGAAGCAATGGGCTTGGGTTGGCTTAAAAATGTGCATCCCGACGATAAACAAAAACTAAACAATAACTGGGCAAATGCGCTGTTGAACAAATCAGAAAAAGTTGAAGATTATCGCTTTATAAATCCTGTTAAAGGTAAAACAGTTTGGGTGAGTGGCCGCGTTACCCCCGAGTTTGATAGTGATAAAAATATATTGGGGTACATCGGTTACATATCGGATATAACCGAAATGGTTCAGTCGGAACAGGAAATCAGCCATAAAAACCTGCTAATTAATGCCGTAATCCAAAATATACCCGACGCGGTTTATATGAAAGATAAACAAGGGCGTAAACTTATTGCAAACAATGCCGATGTTGAAAATTGCGGTTTCGATTCACTCGACGAAATTATTGGAAAGAACGATTTTGAGCTTTTCCCTCAGGAAATAGCTCAAAAATTTTGGGACGACGA
>DAOSWJ010000260.1:0-2977 GCA_035380005.1 Prolixibacteraceae bacterium
CCATCGAGTACCAATACGCGTTTTTCAAGTTCTTTGCGAATATCTTTGTTCATAAAATTTTTTTCAATTTCAATTGAGACAAAACAAACAGATGAAGGGCTTGTTCACCACAAACCAGAATGTAAACTGTCTCAAAATTTTAAAAAATGAGAGACAAAGATAATGCAAAGAGCTTAAAGAATGGAATGTTACAGCAAACTTAGCTTGTTTGATAATTGAAATTTGACTTAGTAACAGGTATCGTCAAGCAGATATTTGTTCCAGCAATGCCATTCTTCATCGTTAAAATGTTTAGGGCTTTTTACCCTTCCCGAGCCATCGGCAGTAGTCCAAAGAATGTTAATGTCGGAATTTTCGTCGCTGCGATAGATGTTGTAAAAACGGTTGTAGTTACCTTCGTTGGCAATACCCCACTCAATGGTGCTGTTGTAATATGAGTCGCCACTGCGGGTTAGGGTATAGCGTAAAGTGCCATTGTCGCTATCGTCGTATTTTTCCCAATGAGTACTTATAACTTCAACAGGTGATGAAGGGCTGTCGTAAATGATCCATTCGGCACTCTGATCGGCTACCGTTTCGCCTTCGAACCATAAAAAATTGGTAAAAGCATTTGTGCCGAGCCTGTCAATACGCATTTCCCAATGGGTTTTGCCTTTTCGTTTAGCTGTTGCAGTAAGCTTAGCTTGATAATTTGCCCCATAAACCGGAAAGTCGAAACTCCAAAGCCACTGGTCGTCGCCAATGTATTCGGGCACTTGATCGAGTGCAATATTATAAGCAGCTGCGGGCACTACAATTGTTGCCGAAGCGTATATGTTGAAAATACTAACGGTGGCTGTACTGTAGGCCCAGTTACCAATAAAAAGTTCGGTACTTTTCTCCTCCTGAAAATTGGAGAAGTCCATTTTAAACGATCCGAGCGGAGGTAAAACCGGTGGAGTATCGTTTTTTGTACATGCCGAAAACATTATTGAAAAAATGCCAAATAGCAGTGCTATTTTGTTGATTGTTTTTGAATTTTTATACATCATATCATTATTTTAAATTGTTAGTCAGTAGTCATTAGTCAATAGTCATCAGTCATTATTGTATTAAATCTTTCGTCTTCAATCTTTCGTCTTCAATCTTCAGTCTTCTGACTTCCGCCTAAATAATATGCCATACTGCTACCCAAAACGGAATAGCCAACAAACATATTGCATAGCTAATAAGCATTGTGCTGCCAATGTTTTGTTGATCGCCACCATAAGACCTGACTTGTAATATTAAAGCTGTGGCCGGTGCTGCTGCCGATTCGATTACCAATAATGTGGATAAAAGAGGGTTAACTTCTTTTAAACCGATAAGCCATAATACTAAAATTGTGGCCAATGGTGTGAATACGAATTTTATTGAGGTGATTTTTAGCAAATCGATGAATTTAGGCCAAACTTTTAACGAAATAGTACCTAAAGTTGCGCCCAGAACAATGTTCGATACCGGTATAGTTGCTTCGCCAACCAGCGAAACCGAATCGAGCACCAAGGCAGGAACAAAACGATGCAAGCCGCTAAGTACAAGCAATACCGTGCCTACTGATGCAACAAAGGGCGGGGTAATGAACTCGCGCCATTTTACATCACTAAAACTGCGGCCGGTAATTAATACTTTTCCAATACTCCATGCTGTTGGCGTAAAGCCAATTATAAACAAAAAGCTGTACACCAAAAAATCGTCGAACTGGTCGGCGAATATGAAACGGCCTATGGGCAGTACCAAATAAATGGCATTTTGCATACTTGCCAATGGAAATAAATTTTGTTTCTGCCTGAAAGTTCGCGGATAAAAAAGATAAGCCATGCCCAGTCCAAAACCAATCATTGCCAAGCACGATAGGGGTAACAACCACCAATCGGGTATTTCAACAGGATCGAAATTTTTAACAAAGCTCGAAAATAGCAAGGCCGGAAGCAGTATGTTAACGGTAATGGTAGCCATTGCTTTTATGTGGTCCTGCTTGATTACGTTCTTGCGAACTAAGAAACCTGCAACAAAAATTATCAGAAATATGCGGCCAACCGCATCGAGCATAATCAGAAACGATGAAGTAAAAGTTTCGAGCATATCGTGGTTATTTGCTTGCAAAAATAACTTTTAACGCCGAATAAACCATTCATTTTATCAGCTTTTGTTTTACTTTTGGATTTCAAAACATAAAAAGATCGAAAATGACACTCATAAAATCAATATCGGGCATACGTGGTACAATAGGTGGAAAACCGGGTGAAGGCCTTTCTCCAATCGATGTAGTAAAATTTAGTTCGGCTTATGCTGCTTTTATTCAAAAACGTTCGGGAAAATCGGATCCCAAAATTGTGGTGGGGCGCGATGCTCGTATCTCGGGCGAGATGGTTAGTTCACTGGTTGTTGCGGCGCTTAATGCAATGGGTTGCAACGTGGTGAATATTGGTTTGGCTTCGACACCTACAACCGAAATTGCCGTGCCTGCCGAACAAGCCGATGGTGGCATTATTTTAACGGCAAGCCATAATCCAAAGCAGTGGAATGCTCTCAAATTGCTTAATGAAAAGGGCGAATTTTTAAATGCAGCCGAAGGAGCCGATATTTTAGAAATAGCCGAACTTGAAAGTTTTGATTTTGCTTCTGTTGAAAAACTTGGACATACAATTTATAAGGACTATACACAATTTCACATATCCGAAGTACTAAAACTTAATTTGGTTGATTGTGATAAAATAAAAGCGGCGAACTTTAAAGTGGCTGTTGATGCCGTGAATTCGGTTGGTGGAATTGTTGTTCCTCAGCTATTGCAAGCACTGGGGGTATCTCAAATTGTAGAAATAAACTGCGAACCAAGTGGACATTTTGCCCACACTCCCGAGCCAATTACCGAAAACTTGGTTGATGTTGCGGCACGTGTTAAAGCCGAAAATGTGGATGTGTGTTTTGTAGTTGACCCCGATGTTGACCGCTTGGT
>DAOSWJ010000260.1:3077-5083 GCA_035380005.1 Prolixibacteraceae bacterium
CCCGACTACTTTATGTCGAAAAACAAAATCGAACTAACCCCCGATATCGATGTGGATGCCATTCTTTTCAAAATGAAAGAAAAATACAGCAACGAAAATGTAAACGATATCGATGGGGTAAAGATCGATTTTGCCAATAGTTGGGTTCATCTTCGTAAATCGAACACCGAACCCATTATTCGTATTTATTCAGAAGCACCAAGTTCAGCTGAAGCTGATAAACTGGCGCAACAAATTATTGCAGATATAAAAGCAATATTGTAGCTATTTATTTCATATCGGGTGTAATGATCCGATAATTACCACTCAGGTGCATAATGCTGAACAGGTAAAGTAATCCGTCGTAATAGGGGTCGAAATAGCCATCGTCGTATGGTTCGAGTTTGGCATTCCAAAGCTCATCAATAAAGAGCCAGCTTTTGGCTTGTGTACCCATGAGCGAAGCTGCTGCAGCTGTGGCTTTTAGCCCCAATGAATGGCGCAGTCGTTGTACCGATGGGTTTTTGCCGGCAGGTAGTATCCATTCGGGAGTGCTTCCGTCAATGTTGTATTGATCGACAAATGAATCGATTCCTTCGCAATACAAAAAGTTTTGAATGAGCTTGGCATAATGTTTTTGCCATTCGGTATCTTTTGCATACCACGAGTAATCCATGGCAATATTCATAGGTACACGCCACGAGTCGTATCGGAATGCATCGCCCATTTGTCCCCAATTATTTCGTGGAGTTCCGTCGTATTCTGAATAATCGGGATTTAAGCCTGTTTTGGGGTGAATGGCACGGTGCAAGTAAGCTCGTGCTGAGTCGGCACAATCGCGATAAAACTGCTCGCGCCCGTCATTACCATATCCAGCCCATATTTCCATAAACGCAGGTAAATGGTACGATGGGTCGGTCCATCGGTATCCGTTAGGGTCGGGTGTAAAAGTAATTAGTTTGTGCTCGGTATTTAAGATATTGGTGACACCACCGGTGCCATCTTTGCTCCACATGGCATCTAAAATACGTTTTGCTTCGCCGTAGTAATCAATGCCGGTGTCGTTTCCCCAACGGTTCGATGCAAAAAGAAGTGCGGTAATGAAGTAAAGCTCGCCATCGGAAGCTGAACCGGGTGAAAACTTCCTTCCTGTTTCGGGGTCAACGCTCCATGCGAAATAACCATCGCGGTTTCCGCCTTGGTGTTGCATGTAGGTGCGTGTCCAACGCCATAAACGGTCAAAAACTTCTTTCTTGTTGAGTTGAACGGTTACCATTAAACCATATGAAAGCCCTTCGGTACGGCAGTCTTTGTTTTTTACGTCCGATACGTAGCCCATAGTATCGCCTACTTCGAAGTACACCTTGTTTGGGCCTTCGAAAACATCGTAATAAGCTTTGGCCAATTTGGCATCAATATCGGCTTGTTTATAACCTGCTTCAAGAAAAAGGTTACGGTATTGGCCGGTTTCCCATGCTCCCTTTTCCCAAGGCACTAATTTGCCACGTTTGTCTTTAATGTCTTTTTTACAATCGTCGGTTTTTGCCGGATGAAAACCTGTAAGCCCAGCAAGGCTCAGTAAAATTACTGTGTAGAAAATTAATTTCATTGTAGATAAATGCTAACAGTTAGATGTATTTAAATATCAAGCTAAAAATACAGCAAACTACATGAGCAATAGTGGACAAAAATTGTTTTTTTATGGTACATTTATGCGAAATCACCCATTATACCTTAAACGTTTGCCCTTTCCGGTACCGCCATTTTCCTTTCTACGCTTACCTTGTCCTGTTCCTAATTTTTCGAGTAATTCGTCGGAAGTGTGTTCTTTGCATTTACCTAATCCCCGGCCGGTTGCTGAACCTTTGCCTTCAGGGCCTGTTCCGTTCATTTTTGGCATAATCTTATTTTTCTAATTCGTTCAGCCTGCGTTCAATTTCCTCTTGTGCTTTTTTTAGCGATTCGGCTTGTGCTTTCAGGTTGAGTATTTCATCGTTGCTGTTGGCTTGTGGTGCGTTTGTGTATCC
>DAOSWJ010000261.1:0-5063 GCA_035380005.1 Prolixibacteraceae bacterium
GAGCCAACAGATTTACAGTCTGCCCCGTTTGACCGCTTCGGTATCTTCCCATTAAAATTTTTGAGCCGAATCTCAGATTCGAACTGAGGACCCCGAGATTACAAATCACGTGCTCTGGCCAACTGAGCTAATCCGGCAGGTGGGTAAGCGATCTGTGTCGCACCGCTACAACCGCCTACCCTTGCTGCCTTCCGACCCTGGGGAGTTTCAGCAGGAGCTGGTCGCACAGGACTTACCCGGCGACAAAAGTAGAAAAAATTGAGTAATCACAAAACATTTTTTCATCCTTATCGAAAATTTCTTTTTCCCGGGTAATTCAACCCTTTTGACACTAAATATATACGATTAAAAAAAAGTATATTTGTCGTGAAAAAAAATCTTAAACAATAATAACTATGGAATCAACCAAGAGAGTTTTTTGGAACAAAGCCATGCTCTGGGGCTTAATTATTTCAGTTGCAACAATAGTGTCGTCGGCAATTTTTTATGCTGCCGATAATTTTTTAAGCAGTTCAAAGGCATGGGTCGAAACAGCAATTTATGTTGTAGGTATTGTAATGTGTACCTTAGCTTTTAAGCAAAAGTTATCGGCCAACGACGAATTTCCTTACAGTAAAGCTTTGGGCTTAGGTGTTGCTACTGCTTTTTTTGCATCAATAGTATTGGCGCTTTTTACTTTCGTTTTGTACAAATACATCGACACAACTTTAGTTGATCAACAAATTCTTCAAGTTGAAGAACAGCTTTTAAATATGGGGCTCGACGATAGTATGATTGAGATGCAAATGGAAGTACAACGAAAACTAATGACACCTACAATTCTTTCGTTGCGTACTATTTTGGGGTCAACTTTTTCGGGGTTTATTGTTGCTTTAATCACTTCAATTTTCTTGAAAAAGAAAAAAAGCAATAGCTTTGATGCCGCTATGAGTGAAATCAAAGAATAAAAAATAAACAAATAATGGATTTATCAATAGTTATTCCTCTTTTGAACGAAGCCGAGTCGTTACCTGAACTTACCAGTTGGATTGATAAAGTAATGACTGAAAATAATTATTCGTATGAAATATGTTTCATTGATGACGGCAGTACCGATAATTCGTGGGAAATAATAAAAGCTTTAAGTGCTAAAACCCCTAGTATTAAAGGAATAAGCTTTCATCGGAATTATGGGAAATCGGCAGCACTCTTTATTGGTTTCCAAAAAGCCTGTGGAGATATTGTAATTACCATGGATGCTGATTTACAGGACAACCCCGAAGAAATTCCTGAAATGGTAAACATGATAAGAAATGAAGGCTATGATCTGGTTTCGGGATGGAAGAAAGTACGACACGACCCTGTTTTGTCGAAAAATTTGCCCAGTAAATTTTATAATTGGACAGTAAGACGAATGACCGGCATAAAATTGCACGATATGAACTGTGGCTTAAAAGCATATCGGAAACAGGTTATTAAAAGCATTGAAGTTTATGGCGATATGCACCGCTTTATTCCTGTATTGGCCAAATGGGCAGGCTTTAAAAAGATCGGCGAAAAAGTTGTTAAGCATCAAGAACGAAAATACGGTGTTACTAAGTTTGGTCTTGAACGGTTCATTCGTGGTCCGCTCGATTTAATTTCAGTAATGTTTATTTCTCGATTCGGCAAGCGTCCAATGCATTTTTTTGGAGTGTTTGGCTCTTTAATGTTTATTGTCGGTTTTTTTGCTGCTTTATGGGTAGGTGTTCAAAAGCTTTACGCCATACAGCATGGTATTCATGCTCGGTTGGTAACCGAAAATCCATATTTTTATATTGCCTTAACCGCTATGATTTTGGGGTCGCAATTTTTTTTGGCAGGGTTTATTGCCGATATGGTTTCGCGCAACTCTGCCGACCGCAACCAATACCAAATTGCTGAAAAAACTAATATCGAATAATACAAACAATAAATACTTGATGGCTGTCTCATTATTTGGGGCAGCTTTTTTTTTGATCTTATAGAAATCCTTTTGTCCTTTTATTGTTCCCAAGCCAATATGTCGGCCGGTTGACAGTTAAGTTCTTTACACAGGCTTTCGAGTGTTGAAAACCTAATTGCTTTTGCTTTACCGGTTTTCAAAATCGATAAGTTTGCCGGAGTTATACCTACCCGTTCCGAAAGTTCGTTGAGCGATATTTTCCGTTTGGCCATCATTACATCGAGGTTTACAATTATAGGCATATTGCTTGTTTTAAATGGTTAAGTCGTGTTCTGCTTTAAATTGATTACCCTGTTTGATTACTTCGGCTACAATTAATATTAATGTGCCCAGGAATAATATGATGGCATTGGTTTTTTCCCTCACAATAATGTATTCCGAAAACTCGAACATTTGCTTGTTGATGGTAAACGACAAGTGATTATAAACAAGCATCAAGCAATAGTTAGCAATAAGAAAATAGCCTATTTGACGAATTTTATTGATGTTTTTAGCGTCAAATATCACTTCTTTTTGAAGCGAACGCATTACGTTCACAAACTTGAACAATATTACCACATAAAAAGCTGCAACGGCCAGCGCCAGAAAGGTTTGAAACTTTTCGAAGTTCTTAACTTTTTTAGGAATTTCAAGGGTTGCCGGTATAGCTACTTTAAATTGATGATTACGGTAATTAATTGCTTGACCGTTTTTAAGGTTTAAGGTTGTTTCGCTAAAATTGAAAACCGAAGTTCTTGGTGCAACTTTTAAGTAATACACATCGGGCGGGAGTTTTTCTTTACTTAGTTCTTTGTTTCCTTCGGCAAATCCCATTACAGCCCCCATTTTAAAGTCTTCAAATTCGTTAATCAGGTTGGTGCCTAATAATATTCCAAACGCGATTGAAGCAAAGGCTACCCACATTTTTAACGCATTTTTTTTGCACATGATGTTTTACTATTAATTAATATTCGATGCAAAACTAAAATAAAAAACACAAAAAACAATGAATATTTATTGAATAACGATAAGTAATTGTTGATTTGCATTTAATTGTGATGATATGGTGGGGCAGTACTATTGCTTTTGGGCATGGCCGGTTTGGAAATTAAAAAATTATTGAATTATTTCATCGTTTCGTCGTACCACTGTACAAATTTTTTAACGCCCTCCTCAAAACTGTAAGTGGGTTGATAAGCAAATAATATGTTGGCTTTTGATATGTCGGCATAGGTAATGTCCACATCGCCGGGTTGCATGGGAGCATACTTCAAATTGGGTTGTTGGCCAATTGCATCGTAAATGGTTTGTACCATTGTTTTTAAGCCAACAGGCTGGTTATTACCCAGGTTCACGGTTTCGAATACTTGCTCGTGTTCGAATAGATAACTGATAGCTCCGGTAATTCCGGCCAAAGTGTCGTCAATAAAAGTATAGTCGCGGGCAGTACTGCCGTCGCCAAAAAGGGTAACAGGCTTGCCGTTTTGTATCAGTTTGGTGAATTTATGTATAGCGAAATCGGGGCGTTGGCGCGGGCCAAACACCGTAAAAAAGCGCATGTTGATAATGTCGAGCCGGTACAAATGGTGGTAGGTATAGTTGATCAGTTCGCAGGCTTTTTTTGTGGCCGCGTAGGGCGATATTGGGTTCGAAACGTCCATTTCCTCGTGAAAAGGTGTTGCTTTGGTGTTGCCATAAACCGACGACGACGAGGCAAAGGCCAATTTCTTAATACTCTGCTCTTTCATAATATCGAGCACATTTTGAGTGGCAACAATATTCGCTTTAATATAACCCGACGGATCTTCAATTGAAGGGCGAACTCCTGCCTTGGCTGCTAAATGTACAATGAGGTCGATTTTTGCAGGGAAATTCTTTTCCAACTCAATTTTATCGGATAAATCGGTTTCAACAAATTCGAAATTCGGATGATTGATGAAGTTTGAAAGGTTTTTATGTTTGATTGTCGGGGAGTAAAAGGGATCGAAATTGTCGATACCGCTTACTTGATAGCCCAAAGCCAACAATTTTTCACACAAGTGCGAACCGATAAATCCAGCACAACCGGTAACCAAGATCTTCTTCATTTGTTTAAGAGTTTAATTGCATCATTAAAATGCTGAGCCGATTAATGTGTTTTGAAATCCTTTCGGCAAATGTATCAAAAAGTACCGAAAATCAGAAAATACAAGCTCTATAACAAACTTTAAGACTTTTTTAAATAGGCTATCGGTTCGAATTGTTATTTTTGTTTTTTGAAGAAAAAAAGACAAGTTAATTATTTGAAACTAATTGAAAATTATAGCAGAATGAAGAGAATCATTAATGTTTTGGTATTTGTTTTAAGCTCACTGCTTATACAGGCTCAACCAAATGCCGATGATAAAAATTTTGAAATTGCCAAAAACCTCGATATTTATTATTCGCTGTTCAGAGAGTTGAACACTTTTTATGTTGATGAAATTGATGCATCGAAATTAGTTAAAGAAAGTATCGATGAAATGCTAACAAATCTCGATCCTTACACATCGTATATACCTGAAAATGATATTGAAGATTACCGTTTTATGACCACAGGCGAATATGGTGGAATTGGTGCTTTAATTTCGAAGCATGGCAAAAATATTGTAGTTTCGGAACCTTACGATGGATTTCCTGCACAGAAAGCCGGGCTTAAAGCTGGCGATGTGTTTATGGAGGTTTCGGGTAAGGCCGTTGAAAACATGACCACCGAAGATGTGAGTAATTTATTGAA
Organism: Prolixibacteraceae bacterium; assembly: GCA_035380005.1. Taxonomy (GTDB): domain Bacteria; phylum Bacteroidota; class Bacteroidia; order Bacteroidales; family Prolixibacteraceae; genus Roseimarinus. The sequence goes on from DAOSWJ010000261.1 coordinate 4,698, forward strand.
AGGATCGGCCGGGCAGGAAGTAAAAATAAAAGTGCAACGCCCAGGTCAAAAAAAGCCACTCACATTCGATGTTGTTCGTGAGAAAATAACTATCGATCCAATTAGTTATTATGGTATGCTCAACAACAAAACCGGCTATATTCGTTTGGGCAACTTTACTAAAGATTGTGCCGAAAAGGTGAAAAAATCGATGCTCGAACTGAAGGAAACTCAAGGAGCTGAAAATTTGATTCTCGATTTACGTGGTAATCCTGGCGGGCTTTTGGTCGAATCGGTAAACCTGTGCAATTTATTTATCGATAAAGATCAGGAGGTTGTTAGCACAAAGGGCAAGGTTACGCAATGGGATAAAACTTACAGTACAAC
>DAOSWJ010000262.1:0-5059 GCA_035380005.1 Prolixibacteraceae bacterium
AAACATAGTACAAAAAAAGGAAGAACATCGAAAGCAAAATAACACCTTCGATACGGCTAAAAGAGCTATTTCCGGCAAAAGCAAAGTCGTTTACAAAAAACAATAACAAGCAGGCCACGAACAATGAAATTGGAATTTCTTTCCATGCAGTTGACGATTGAACCGATATTGGATAAATTAAACCCGAAAGCCCGAGAATAATAAAGAGGTTGAAGTTATTACTGCCAATTATGTTTCCAAAAACGATGTCGGAATATCCGTTTGCCGATCCAATAAGGTTAACAACCATCTCGGGAGCCGAAGTACCAAATGCAACAATGGTTAAACCAATTGCTAAATCGGAAACTTTGTATCTTTTAGCCAAAGCTGAAGCACCATCAACTAACCAGTTTGCACCAAAAATAAGGCATACAAAACCAATTATTACCAAAAAAGAATACAGTATCATATCCAATACATTTTTGTACAAATGTAATTTATGGTAGTAATATTCTTGACGTTATCACTATAAATTTTATACTTCAGCCAATGCTTCGATACCCTCTTTGTAAGTTGGGAAAATTGGTTGCCACAAAAGTTCATCCTTTAAAAATGAATTAGTGACTTTTGTATTCATTGTTAAGGTATTATAAACATGTTTACCAATAACCAACCTTAAGATTACTTTCGGAATTGTAATCACTTTTTTAGCCTTGAATTTTTTGGCCAGGCACAACATGAAGTCTTTAACACATACATTCTCATTATCGCACACAATAAACCGCTTACCTATTGGAAGTTTTTCGATTGCCAACACATAAGCCAATGCGCAATCGTCGACATGAATACGGGGCAGATAATTTTTACCGTCACCAAGAATTACTACCCTGCCCCTTTTTGCCATATCTATCATTTTCAAAAACATACCACCGTTGCCATATATTTGCCCGGGAAGCATTTCAATTAATTGTATCGAGTTATTTTTTTTGATATCTGTAACAATTTCATCATAACATTTTCCGAGGGCAGCCATTCCTTTGCGAGCCAAAGGCCAATGCTCATCAGCTATTTCGTCGCCAATAGTTTCGAAACTTGCCCCCGATGTTAGAATCAACGGACACGAAAGCCTTTTGGCCAAACTTACCGTATTTTCGAAATATGTGCGAGTTAGTTGCTGAAGATAACGAAATGTTTTGGCAGAAATGCGTCCGGGTTTAAAAGGAATCATAGCAGTATAAACAATCACATCGAATTTTTCAGAAATATCAAGCTCATTTAAACCCAAAATGTCACCTTTAATAAAATTGACTTTCAACGAGTCAAAATCCATTTTTCGATCGGGATTACGGCTTAAAACAGTAACACGATGATTACGATCAATTAATTTGGCAACAACATGCGAACCTAAAAATCAGGTTCCACCAATCATTAATACGTTCATAATAATATGTTTTTAAATCCACTCAATTTGGGTACGCACCATTTCAGCCGAATCGCTTTTGCGAACAATGTTGTTCAAAAAGTGCAACTGCTTAAGCTGCTGTTGCTTAACAAGCAAAAAATCGCCAGGTAAAGCTTCTTTCAAAAAATTAATTTCGAAGTTTTTTATTTGATGGCCGAGCAAAAAGTTATAACCATAACTATTGATAATACGATCGATATAACTGACATTGTTCATGTGCCTGTTCATGTCGGTTTCGGTAAATAGTACCTCCGAGGGTTCATATTCCACGTGGTTTTCGAGGGACGGAAGTTTAGCAAGATTAGCTTCAAACAAGCGATGATTATTTATCGGAAAATCACGCATAAATTCATCGGCTTTTATAAGCCTGCGGGTTACACTATTGACCATTAACCACGAACTAATTGCTTTAATTACTTGCAAACCGTTTTGATCAATCACCTCAAAATGTCGAATGGCCAACAAACCGTCGAGCCCGTTTGACCATGTTCGGATAACAATTTGTTCGTGCCATTGAGGAAAGCGCTCAATTTCGATTCTTAACCTCGAAAGCACCCAAAACATTTTATTCTTTTGTAAAAGCTCCCAACCAACTCCACATGCAACCGTATGGTTACCTGCAACATCCTGAAAAAAACTACATAATTTTGGCAAGGTGAGTTGTCGGTTTATGTCACAGTGGTATGACCTTATTGTAATTGTTTCTTCGTAAATTTTTGGCGCGTTTGAATATATCTTGTACACTGTCATAAATAATTTATATTTGTAGCAAATTTAAACCTTTTTATAATGACACCTAAAAAAATCCTTTATTTAATGCTGTTTATGGCAGCTGCAATACATTTAAGCACATCCCCAATTCAGGCTCAAACGGAGATACCCAATCAAAAAGCAAACAAGAAAGTTGATTTTCAACCTTCGGTGAGTGCTTCAATTTTTCACTTTAGCGATTTTGCAACTTCGCCATTAAATTATTTAGGTTTTGGAGGTAGTGGAGCTGCCAACTGGAAATGGCAAACCCCAAAAAGACAACATTTTTTGGGTATCGATTTTTTTAGCGGAATGGCTGTTGCCAATGCTCCACTCAGCTCGTATTTTCAGCCCAATAACTCATCAACTGTAACCAGTTTTAGCATTTACGATAAGCATTTGTTCCCAATTTTGAAACCTAAACTCCCCGACTTTTTAAGATTACACGTAGGTGGCAAATTTTTATCCACATCGTATTTTAGGAGCAACAATAGTTTTCAGAACAACGGTACCGGTTTCGAAAGCCTTTTAAACCTTATGCTATCGGGCAAAGCCACTGTTGATATTTCGCGCAAAGAAGCCTGGACCCTTGACTTGTTCTTGTTCGAAAAAACTTTCAAACCAAAAGAAAGATACCTGTCGTTCGGTTTCGATGCTGGTATAATAAACATGAATTTGCGTCCAAGCTACTCATATTTAAGCATGTTGGAATTTAACGGTTCAGAAACCAGTCCAATTTCACTTTTATTGGGCGATCATAGCTGGAGCTTAAACGGTTGGCGCATGAACACTTGTTTTGAGTACACCCGATACCGCAAAAACGGAAATGGTTATAAATGGGCTTATGTATGGGATGCAGCTTATGTACCTGGCAAGTTCGAAAATTTCCAAATAGCTACCCATAGTCTTCGCTATACCCTAATTGTAAACTTAAAATAAACAAAGCCATGATTAATAAAACGAACAAAAAAAATACAGCCAAAATACTGATAATTAGCATTATTGCATTACTAACCACATCGTGCGAACTTATAATGTTCGACAGGGCCAACCCAAGTACCGATCCGCACGAAAACTTCAATTACTTGTGGAACGAAATTGATAAAAAATACAGCTATTTTGAATATAAAAACCTTGATTGGGACGCTGTTAAAAGTAAGTACGAAGTACAATTACGCGACAGCATGAGCGACGAAGAACTGTTTGATGTTTTGGCAAATATGATGATTGAACTACGCGACGACCACTCAAACCTGATTGCACCCTTCAATATTTCGCGCTATAATTTGCCTATGAAAAAACCGGCCAATTTCAATATGCGTACCATAAAAGAATTTTACTTGCCTAATGGCAGATCGACAGGTGCGTTTTTTCACGACTTTTTGCCCGGTGGCGATATAGCCTATATTCGTTACAGCAGTTTTTCGAATGGCATAACCAATCAACAACTCGACCATATTATTAACCGATACAGCAACACCAAAGGTTTGATTATTGATTTAAGGGAAAACGGCGGAGGATCAATTAATAATGTGCCAATGATACTCGAGCGTTTTGTTCACGAGAAAACACAGGTAGGCTACTTTATTAACAGAAACGGCGAAGGCCATGACGATTTTAGCGAACCATACAATTTCTATTTAAACAGTTACGATAGCATAAGGTACATGCAACCAGTTGCTGTTTTAACCGACAGAGGTTCGTACAGTGCAACTACAATGTTTTCATTGGCTACCAAAGCGTTGGATAATATTATTCTTGTTGGCGATACCACTGGTGGTGGTGGCGGATTACCCAATGGAGGGGAGCTGCCCAACGGTTGGAATTATCGTTTCAGCATAACCCAACTACTCGATATGAACAAACAAAACTTCGCCGAAGCCGGTGTTCCGCCCGATGTAACAGCATCGTTCGATTGGAGCGACATTAGCAAAGATGAAATTTTGGAAAAAGCGATGGAGGAGCTGAGAAAGTAATTATTTTACTTCCTCATAATCAGTGTCGATAATATCGGGCCCGGGTTTGGGATTTGCTTTTTGAAATTTGCGAACCCGAAACGACCTGATAACCTCGCCAACACCATAAACAGCTATAATGGCTCCAAAAAACATTAAAATGGTTTGAGCACTCTCAAATGGTTTTAGAAGCAACACAATACCTGCTAAAAGTGCTATTATTGAAATTATTAAGGTTGTTAGTGAAAAACCTAAAGTACGGCTACCATTTAAAATCCCCAACAATTGTGTTAAACCTGCCATAAACAATATTAATCCTACAACAAAAACGAATACATTCACTAACAAAGTGGGAAACGCCAAAAGAATTATAGCCATAATAAAACTTAGGGTGCCTTTGGGTACAATGTTGTAAAAGGTTTGCGGCTCTTTTTTCTTTTTGAAATAATTGATTAACAAAGCAATAACACCATCAGCCAATAGCAAGGCTCCTAAAATACGCATTACAAGTACCATTGACATATCGGGCACCAGCAAAATAACCAATCCAATTGCAATAGCTAAACTTCCCCTAAGTAACAGTCGGTTAGGATTTATATTCTGTATTGAGTAAAACATACTTCGATTTTTATTTTGATTTATACAAATGTATCAATTTATCGTATAAACCACATCAAGAGTAATGTTCATTATTCTGTTTTCTTTTTAAACCTGATTGCCCGCTCGAACAATTCAATAAAATTTATTTCCATAATGCCGGAAGAAGACTTTGGTGGAGCATAACTATTTAATATAGCTCCAGGTGGTTTTGTGTAGTAATAATATTCTTTCGACAATTGATTTTTAATAAGCCCGATATTTTGGTTCATGTTTACCTCGTTGCGGTCTTTATATTTAATATTAACTTCATCCA
>DAOSWJ010000263.1:0-5048 GCA_035380005.1 Prolixibacteraceae bacterium
ATAAGCCGTTGGTCATGTTCACCAGATGCAAAAAGCCGTCGCAACCGCCAAAAACTGCCTTACCTTTATAAATAGCAGGTGCGCTGTTCAGAAAGTTATCCGACTCATATTTCCATAAACCTTCGCCGGTTGCGGCATCAACACCATGCAGGTAATAATCGTAGCTGCCAACTGCCAATATGGTTTTGCTGCCGGCTTTGAAAAGTGTTGGGGCACCCATTATCTGGTTTTCGGTTTTGTATTCCCATTTGATCTTTCCGGTTTCGAGTTCGAGTGCGTAAAGCGTGCCGCCAAGGTTTCCAAAATACACCGTATTGTTTTCGATAAGTGCAGGGGCTTCAATGGCATTATCGGTTTTAAACGTCCAAAGTAATTTGCCCTGATAAGTTAAACATAGTAACTCGCCACTGGTTGAACCTGCCACAATTTTATTATCGCAAACTACCGGAGCCGATTTGAAGATCCCTTCGGCATCGTAAGTCCATTTTAGGGCAATTTGCTGTGGAAAATCAACCGTAGTGTATCCGGTGAGCTGTATGTCGCCTCTCGAGTTGGGCCAGCATTGCTGGCTTTGTGCCAAAAGATATCCCGAGATGGTAATTAGTATTGTTGTAATCAACAGCTTCATGTGCGTATAACTTAAAATTGTTTTGATGAGAACAAAAGTATTTATTGCTTTATGTCCTTCTCAAAAATAGAAAAAATTAAACGACAACAAAAGTCTGTTTGTGCTTATAACATTACTTGGCTTTTTAATACGAAATTGAATAGTGCGACTCAACAATGCCTCCCTCGGGAAATTCACCTACCTTTATGGTATCGACCGACGAAGCATACATGCCCCAAATACCAATGCCATCGTTTATGTTGCTGTAAACCTGTACCGGCTCGGTAAATAGTCCCGATGTAATATTGTTGGCGCCATCAATCGATTTAATGTAGTAGTACAAATCCTTCGAAATGGATTGCAGTTCGATGATTACACGGTAAAAACACTCGGCGCTTGTATCCACATCGGCAATTTTGTACACCATCGATTTGTTGATGTTGAATGCCAACTCATACTGCTTTCCGTTTATGAGCTCATCGGTAAACAGGGTATATCTTGGATTCGATTCGTCGAACACCATATTGTCGTTGGTCTTTCCTTGCATAAAAACAGGGTCGGTTGACTCAATGCTTTCGAAATGTGCATGATAATCGATAAGCGTGATGCTTTTTTTCTCATTGCCGTTTTCGTCAGTCTTGTTGTATGTTCTTCCAAAACGATACGAAACAAGCAAGCGGTAAAAGTTTTCTTCATCAACCGGGTCGCTGAATTTAATTTTGCACAGTATGTCGGGCAACCTTTCGGTGTTTACCCTTTGGGCCGAGTCGGACATAAGCATTGAATTTTCAATGTTGACCCTTTTTACTGTTGCGCTTTCGTTGCTGCGAACCTTACCGTATTCATCGTGTTCAACAGTAATGGCATATTTTTTCCCTTGTTCAATTTTTGTTGTGCCGATGTACAACCCCGAACTGTCGTCAATAGCTAAAAGTTGATCGGTTTTTTGCCCATCGGTATGCAAATATACACGGGCATCACTTACTCGGGTAAACTCCTGTATGTTGCCATATTTGGCTTTGCTCAATGATACCTCTACGGCAGCGAGGCTGTCTAAACTGCACATGCCGTTTACAACCATTTTGGGTTCGGTTATGCTTCCTTTAAACTCAATCTCGCGGGTACACGATATGGTAAAAAGCGTAGCGAGCATTAAAAGCTGCAAAAGGTATTTTATATAGATATTCTTCATGGTTTTAAAATTTAAACGAATACGACACCGAAGGAATGATGGGGAACAAGGTAAGTTTTTCGAGTACAAACTTGTCGGGCATTTTTTGATAACGGCCATCCACTTTCTCCATTGTGCCCTCTTTCATTGTCCATTGTACCAAAAATGGGTTTAGGCGGTTGTAAGCATTGTAGGCCGAAATGCTCCAGGTACGGGTTCCGTTTTTCTTCTTTTTGTGAAAATTTGCTCCCAAATCGAGCCGGTGATATGCCGGAAGGCGATAGTTGTTGCGGCTACTGTATTCGGTAACTGGCGTTTGATAATTAAGCGTTGAATTGATGCCCGGTAATTTGGCTGAGTTGTATTCCATTATGCCAAGTGTAACGGCATTTCCGGTATTGTACACCCAGGTTAGCCCTAAATCGAATTTTTCGCTCACTTTGTGGCTGATCGAAATATTGATGTCGTGCCGGTTGTCGTATTTTGCCGGGAAAGGCTTACCAAAATTCAGCTTTTCGAATTGGCGGTTCGACCACGACAAGGTATAACCAATCCAACCTGTAGTTTTCCCAATTGTTTTTTCCAACATCAATTCGAGACCGTAAGCATTTCCGTTGCCCTTTTCAACCTTGTCTTCCCAATTGGCCGACGAGCCTATAAATGTTGCCCCATCTTTGTATTCAATCAGGTTTTGCATGTTTTTGTAATATGCTTCGACAGTAATAGTTGTATGCCTAATTGTGTTCATTGCCAGTCCAATGGCCACTTGATCGGCAACAGGGGGGGCAAACCTTTTTGTAGCCGGCAACCACAAATCGGTGGGCAAACTAATGCCCGATGTGGTTAACAAATGAACATGCTGTGCCATGCGCGAATACGATGCCTTGACCGATAAATTGTTGGTGGCTTTATACCTTGCCGAAAGGCGTGGCTGAGGGGTGAGGTAGGTTTCGCCTTGTACCAGTAAGGCCGAAAGGTGAAAACCTGCATTGGTGCTAAAGCGTTGGCCAATCAATATTTCATCTTCGATGTAAACCGAAACATCGTTGGCATTAATCAGTTGTGTCTTTTTTATCGAATCGAGTGCCGCATTGTTTGTGCTTGTGGCATTATTGGTAGTAATTTGTGTGATGCCCGGCGAAAACAGGTGATTGGTATAGCCTGCCCCAAATTTGATGTTGTGACCCGAAACAGGAAAGTAATCGAAATCGACTTTTGCAGTTATGTCCCTTATGCCCGAATAATAGTTAAAAAGATTTTCATCCTTTGTTTTGTTGGTGTGGTTTACTTCGCTGTTTTCCAGTTCGATACCAAAATTGTAATTGCTGTAGGTTAGGGTGGTGTTGCTGAATAGCTTGCGACCAATAATGTAATTCCACCTGAACGAGCCGATTGCATTTCCCCAATCCATTGCCATAAGGTTAGTCGAACCGATTGAGATCTGCTTGTTGTTTTCGGTGTAGGTGCGTGTGTCGCTTGTGCCGCTAAAACCGCGATCTTTACCATAGTAGGCACTTAAAAAAAGACGGCTGCGATCCGAAAAATGTGGTTTATTTTAGCATTGAAATCGTGAAAAAATGCACCGGCTTTAATTTGCTCGCTGTTGCCCCTGTTGGTAATATAAAGGGCAGGCATAGCCAAAACATCTAAATAAGTACGACGTGCCGAAACAATGAACGAGGTTTTATCTGTAACAATTGGCCCTTCGAGCGAAAGTTTCGACGATATTAAGCCAACAGAAAAGTTCCCTTGTAGCTTTTTCATGTTGCCCTCTTTCATGCCAATATCGACAACCGACGACAAGCGGCCGCCATAACGAGCCGGAAAACCACCCTTGTATAGCTTGACCGATTTAAGCGCATCGGGGTTAAAAACCGAGAAAAACCCTAACAGGTGGTTGGCATTGTAAACGGGCACCCCGTCAATCAGAAAAAGGTTTTGTTCGGGACTGCCCCCACGAACGTATATGCCGCTTGTGCCCTCGGTTCCACCTTTAACGCCCGGCATTAACTGCATAACTTTCAGCACATCGCTTTCGCCAAGTATTACCGGTGTTGCGCTAAGTTTTTCAATCGAAACATCAATCATGCTCATTTGGGCATTTTCGACACTGCTTTTTTTGCCCGATACCAAAACCTCGTCGAGTTGGCCCGACAGCAAAGCAAGGTTGATATTGATGAGCGTATCGGACAATAAATTAAGGCTTAGCTTTTGTGTGGCATAGCCCATAAACGAAATTTGCAATGTTTGTTTACCCTTGGCAAGAGTAATGCTGTAAAAGCCGTAAGTGTTACAGCTTACCCCTTTTTGTGTATTTGGCTCATAAACGCTGGCATAAGGCAGTCGCTCGCCGGTTTGGGCATCGGAAACAAAGCCGCTAATGGTGTATTTTTGGCCAAAAAGGAAAAATGAGCAGCCCACAAGGAGCATTGTTAGCAATAGAGTTTTAGCTTGCATTGGTTCAATATTACAATTTGTTGATATTCATTTGGTTTGAGCCAACTATCGTTCGAAAACATATACCGGGTTGGTAAGTTTCTCGTTTGTTGGGTAAACAATTTCAAAAGCATTTGAAAAAATAATGCTCCTTTTATCTATTAACTCAAAATCATTCACTTGCATTTTTGCAAAGGTATATAATGGTTTATCCTTGATTTTCTCTCTGTCAACTACAATGTTTAGATAGTTGACTGAAAAGTCAAATTGATAAACAAAGTCAATAGAATCTCCATCAACAACAAGTACTCCTTTCCTGTCAATATTTCCCTCGGTATTGTTTGATTTCTCATCGGTGAAAATTATCGATGACGAAGGGTTTTCAAAGTATATGTATTCACCTGAATCGTTGGTGTACGACATTTCTTTTAGTGTCCATTCGCCTACAACATCTTTGAGGTTTCGTTCATAGGTTTTATTGCTGTCGCATGAGCTAGATAATAGCACAAGCAGCAAAATAATAATGGTTTGGATCTTCATGCAAATTACTTTTTGTTAGTTTGTTAATTTATTGCTTTGCATAAAAGAAACTCATTGCACCTTTAATTCGGCACAACAAGTTTCTTTTTATTGATAATCAATTTTTATTTACGTTCAAAAACATATACCGGGTTGGTAAGTTTCTCGTTTGTTGGGTAAACATATTCTGCATCGACATTAAATATTAACTCATTTTTATCAATCATTTCGTAATTATATTGATTAACCTTGCCAATAGCATAAATAGGCTTGTCGATTAATGAATCTTGATGAACATGAAGATTTATTTTATTG
>DAOSWJ010000264.1:0-4952 GCA_035380005.1 Prolixibacteraceae bacterium
AATTAGTGGGATACATTAACGGTAAGTACGGCATGATCAACTACACACCAATATGGTATTTTTATCGTTCGTTGCCTTTCGAAAACCTTATTGAATTGTACACTGCCAGCGATGTTGCATTGATTACCCCGGTGCGCGATGGAATGAATCTGGTGGCCAAGGAATATGTTGCTTCAAGAATTAAAAAAGATGGGGTGATCATTTTAAGTGAAATGGCCGGGGTGAGCAAAGAAATGGGCGAAGCCATCATTATCAACCCAAATAATTTTAACGAGATAGCCGAAAGTATTTATAAAGCCATATCGATGTTGCCCGATGAGCAAACATTCAGAATGGACTTGTTGCAGAAAAGGTTAAAAAGATACGATGTTTTCAAGTGGTCGTCGGAGTTTGTTAAGTCGCTCGAAAAGATTAAGGGCATTCAACATCATTTCAATACAAAAAAAGTAACTGCCTCGGTGCAAAAAGCTTTGGCACAAAATTACTGTGAAGCTAAGAGTAGGGCCATCTTTCTCGATTACGATGGTACGCTTTCTGGTTTCAAAAACAATCCTGATGAAGCTCGCCCCGACAAAGAAGTTTATCAAATAATTTCGAAACTTACTGCCGATGAACGCAACGAAGTAACCATCATAAGCGGTCGCGACAGGGATACACTCGAAAAATGGTTCGAAGGTTACGACATCAACCTCATAGTTGAGCACGGTGTTTGGTCAAAAGTACGTGGCGGGCAATGGGACATGCTGTACCAAATTAATGCCGATTGGAAAGAAAATATCAGACCTACACTCGAAAGCTTTGTTGACCGAACACCGGGTTCGTTTATCGAAGAGAAAAATTACTCGCTGGTTTGGCATTACCGTAAATCGGAACCCGAACAGGGGGTTTTGCGTGCCAACGAACTTAAAGATGAGCTGACCAACCTTATTGCCAATCATAACCTCGAAATAATGGAGGGCAACAAAGTAATTGAGGTGAAAAGTGGAGGTATTAACAAAGGAGTAGCTGCTTTAAGGTTTATAGGAGGCAAGCAATTCGACTTTGTGATGGCTATTGGCGACGACTGGACCGATGAGTACATGTTCCGCGAATTGCCCGAATCAGCCATAACCGTAAAGGTTGGTTTGGTTAAATCGGCTGCCCGTTACAAAGTTAAATCGGTTGAAGCGGTGCGCGAATTGCTGAGCAGTTTGGTTAATGTTTAGTCGATGAGTGGTTTTATCCAAAACCGATAGCTTAAGCCGATCCTGAATGTTTGGTAAGGATAATCGCGGAATCCGAATTGGTATTCGGCCGAATAACTGAACGGTTTTTTTGCGTACTCGAGCCTTGTTCGGTAAATTAATGGGTCGTTGTATCCTTCAACGCTTCCTTCGCCGTATATTTTGTTGAGGTATTCGTAGGCACCGTAGCCGGTATATCCACCTATTTCGTTAAACCACGAAATGTTTTTTCTGCGTATTTGTAATCCAGCTACCATAACAGGGCCTTCGTCTTGCGACATTTCAACCTTGTTGGTTTGCCATACATAAAAGCCAGCCAGGGTGGCTACTCGTATTTCGTCGATAACTTTTGAATTTATATTGAAGCTTTTGCCCAAAGCTAAATAAAAATAGCTCATGGGCGAGTCGGTGAAGCGCCCGTGGTCGTTTTCGCCTGTGGTTGTTTTTTGTGTGAAGTTGATGCTAACATCGGGGAGGTGTTTCTGTGCTTTAATAAGTTGGATGAAAGCACTAATGTACAAGTCGCCTACTTGGGTTACACGGCCTTCGTCGTCGGGGGTAATCTGACGAAAGTCGCGAAGTTCGTTGCTTAACCTGAAAGTTTCGGAAGCTTGCCCCCAAATTTGTACCATGGCCCTTCCCGGGGCAATGTTCCAGTGGAAGTTGAAATAAGAATTTAAGGCCGTATCGCCGGGCATTTGGTGGTAATGTGCGCCAATATCAAATTTCGACTGATTGCCAATTAGCGCGTAATCCATGTGTGGTACCGGCAAAGCGTTTGGTCCTAGTTTGCCCGGGGCAATTTGCAGCCATTTCGAAGCATGAGAGCCACCAAAATCAATCCAGTTGCTTTTGTTGCGTTGCTGAGCCGGCAGGTAAATTGCCGCCAATGTAAGCACAAATAGGAGTGCGTAGTGTTTTAACATGAACAAGAATATTGTTTAAAAATCAAAAATAGGAAAAGTAATTTCTTATCCCAACAGCAAAGGGTGAGTTTGTTGCGAGTAATCAACATAAAGTGTTGAGTGAGAAATTTACATTATTCTTTAAGCCTATTTTCAATATCTATTTATTAATGTAGAATCCTTACAATTTCGCTTACATTATCTGCTGATTTTTTTGCAATAATTAAATGTGATTTAAATGTTAGGTAATCAGTTGTTTAGCATGTTTTATTAATTGCAAAATACATAGAGGCAATGGGCTGTTTTTAACTTCTGTGTTAATTTATCCCTTTTTTTCAACCATTCACCGATTATTTTGTTGTTCATGTCAATGAAAACTTTTTTGTTTGTAATAGTTTTCTACTTTTACACATTCATTCAAAAAAATTATGGAATTACGCGAAAGAATAATATCGGAAGCAGGTAAGCTATTTGTTGCAAGGGGGGTGCGGCAGGTAACCATGGATACGATTGCTCAGGAAATGGGCATATCGAAACGTACTATTTATGAGAATTTCAAAGATAAAAACGATTTGCTTCAGAATATTCTGACAGAAGCAACACTTCAACACAAAAAAAATGCAATTGAAATAATGAACAAAGCCGATAATGTAATTTTGGCATTGTTTGCTTTTGGAGAATACAATCGCGAAACTTTCAGTAAAATTAACCCTCTGTTTTTCGACGAAATGAAAAAATACCATCCGCAAGTCTTCCAATCGATAATGAATAATGGTGCTGTGCGGAATTATGAGCTGACTTACACCGTTTTAAAACGTGGGGTAAACGAAGGTATTTTTCTGAAAGAGATAAATCTCGACATTGCCAATTTGTTTATTCATTACTTACTCGATTTTTTTCAAAAACCCGAAGTACAAGAAATATGCAACCATGTTGAAATTTTCAAGTCTGTACACTTGCCTTACCTAAGGGGTTTGTGCACCGATAAAGGAATCGATCTGTTGAAAAAAATAATTGAAAAATATGAAAACTCAGAAATAAATTAAAGTTTTTAAAATATGATAGCTATGAATTACAAATTAATCATTTTACTGTTTATTCTTTACGGAACAACACTGGCGGGACAAGACAAGGTCAGTTTCTCGCTTTCAGAGGCGCAGGATTATGCCATTGAGCACAACAAAACCCTGCAAAATGCCCGCAACGACATTGAACTGTCGGAGCGAAAAATAAAAGAAACCATTTCGCAAGGTTTGCCTCAGGTCGATGCTTCGGTCGATTGGATGACCTACTTTGGTTACGAAATGGAATTTAACTTTAACATGGATGGTGGTGCGCCCGAATTTACTGTTGAGCAAATTCAGGAAGCAACAACTCAAACGCTTGGCCAGTTTGCCGGAATGCCGGCAATGGGATTAAACCCGGTAACACCGCAGGATATTTACAATTATCAGGATGGTAGTTACTTCGAAAGTCAACTTACTGCAATGATGCCGGCAACTACTATTAAAATGACCGATGCCTCAACTGCAAAATTGCAAATTGGACAGCTCATTTTTAGTGGTCAGTATTGGGTGGGCATTAAAGTGGCCAAATTGGGCAAAGTTATTGCCGAACAAGGCCTCGAAAATTCGGTGCTCGATATTAAAGAAGCAGTGGCCAATAGCTACACTATGGCTTTAATCACAGCCCAAACCATCGAAACGTTCAAACAGTCGATCGATAACCTGAACGAAATTAAAATGCACACCGGCAAAATGTTCGAAGCAGGCATGGCCGAACAAACCGATGTCGATCAGTTGAGCATACAGGTAAACATGCTTGAAAATAATTTGAGGTCGATGAACCGTAGTTTGAAAATGTTACACAACATGATCAAGTTTCAAATGGGTATCGATTATTCGGTTGAACTTGAACTAAGCGACAAACTCGACGATGTAATGGCACAAATGAACCCAACTGCACCGGTTGGCGAATTCGATATTGCCCTTAATCCAATGTTTCAGTTAACCCAAACGCAAATCGAAATAACCGCAAAAATGGTCAATATGGAAAAAATGGCCTATGCGCCCACCATTACCGGTTTTTACGCATACAACCAAAAACTGTTGACCACCGGTTTCGATATGACCCCAAACAATTTGGCCGGCGTTACAATGAGTTTGCCAGTTTTCCAGAGCGGAACCCGTAAACACAAAGTTGCTCAGGCTCAAATTGAACTCGATAAAGCGCAGCTAAGCCAATCGATGTTGAAAGATCAGTTGCAACTGCAATTTCAACAATTGGTATTCGATTTAAACAATGCAATTGAAAACTACGAAGCTCAAAAAGAAAATGTTGACATTGCAAAGCGTGTTTTCGATAATATTAAAAATAAATACGAACAGGGCGTGGCTTCGAGCCTCGATTTAACCCAATCGAACAGCAATTATTTACAGGCCGAATCAAACTACATTCAATCAATGATGTCGTTGATGCAAGCACGACTGGCCATCGATAAACTGAATAATCAACTTTAAAAAAATAATAAAATGAAGCGAATAATATCAATTTCGATACTTGCCCTTGTGTTGTTTGCATGCGGGCAAAACACCCCCGAAGCCAATCAGAAAAAAGCCGATGCATTAAAAAGGCGTATTGTAAAAATGGAGCGTCAGTTGGAACAAATTGAACTGCAAGCAACCGAAGATGGCGACCAAAGGGTTTATCCGGTTAGAGTAAAAGCTTTGGCGTTTGAAAGCCTTTCGCGCGATATTGAGTTCTCGGCAAACCTTCAGCCTTGGGAAGAAATTTACATGGCTCCTGCATCGCCCGGAAAAATTAC
>DAOSWJ010000265.1:0-4938 GCA_035380005.1 Prolixibacteraceae bacterium
TGTCAATACAATATTCCTGTTTGTCGTTTAATATGTTGTGGTAATTGGTGGTTCGATTTGGAATATTGTATTGACAGCCAATTTTTTCAACCGATGCTTGTGTGGCTGCTGCCAGCCAAATAACTTCAAGATTTGCTGTTTTGGCTATAGCCCGAATGTGCTGTTCGGCAATCATGCCGGCACCTATTACCCCAATTTTATGCATAGTTAGATTGTTGTTTCGTGTTAAGCTTTGCAAGATAGATATTTTTTGAAGTTGTGTGTAATTTTTTTGTTTCTTATTCGAAGCAACAGGCTTTAAGCGATTATTGATAACTTTACGCGCTAATATTTTCAAAAATGCAACGTTTAGGTAAAAAAATAAGGCCTTATTTGCCCGACTGGTTCATTGGGGGCATATTGTGCATGATTGGCTTGGCTTGGTTGTTCCCGGGTATTGGTGCCGATGGTCAGTTGGTTGAACTTAAGCAAGTTGGTAAGTATGGGATCATGCTATTGTTTTTCTTTTATGGATTGAAACTTAGCCCCGAAAAACTTTTAAACGATCTTAAAAATTGGCGCATGCACATAACAGTTCAGGCCATCACTTTTTTACTTTTTCCGTTAATTGTGTTAATATTCTATCCTTTTTTTGTTCGTTCTGAGTATTTTAATTTATGGTTGGCCGTTTTTTTCCTTTCGGTGTTGCCGGGCACGGTTTCATCGTCGGTTGTAATGGTTTCAATTGCAAAAGGAAATGTTCCGGGGGCAATATTCAATGCTGGTATTTCGGGCATGATTGGTATTGTGCTTACTCCGCTTTGGATGGCACTGTTTTTTTCCAAAGCCAACCAGCAAATGAACTTTAGCGGTATAATTGTCGATCTGCTTATTCAGATTTTGGTGCCATTTATTACCGGATTATTGTTGCATCGTTTTTGGGGGAAATGGGCCAACCATAATCGCAAATACTTGGCTATTTTCGATAAAAGTGTGATACTGTTAATTGTTTATCGGAGTTTTAGTAACTCGTTCATCGATGGAATTTTTCAAACAATACCCAATTGGACACTTTTGATACTTTCAGCAGCTGTCATTGCGCTATTCTTTACTGTTTATAAATTGTCGTTTGCAATATCGCGTTTGTTAAAATTTAACCGCGAGGAGCAAATTACAGTTGTGTTTTGCGGTTCAAAAAAGTCGTTGGTTCATGGTTCGGTAATGGCTGCTGTGCTTTTTGCAGGATCGAGTACCGGTAGTTTGTTTCTAGTCCCCATAATGATCTTTCATGCTTTTCAATTGTTTTACATTAGTTTGATAGCACGTAAAATGGGAAGTGAAAATCGCTAGTTTAACGTAGCCTTAATGTTTGGTTCGATTTTCATATTTTTGTAATGTGCAGAAAATCAATAAATAGCGTTTTTATCAATGTTAAGTTTTTAGCTTGGTATAAAAACTTAACGTTAAATATTTGTTAATTCAAAAACCATATGCTTAACTTTGTGTTAACATTAGAAACAGATTAAAGAGGAGGTTATCATGAAAACATTTTTACTAATACTCACATTGCTTGTAGCATTTGGCTTTACTGCCAACTCACAATATATTCAAGAGCTCGAAGGCTTGTATTATGCCGATTCATCACCTTATTCAGGCGTGTACAAAAGCTATCACGATAATTTTCAGTTAAAGGTTGAAATGCCTCTGAATGAAGGAATGAAAGATGGAGTGATAAAAATATACTTCGATAATGGGCAGTTGAATGAAGTTCGTTCGTACAAGCAAAATCAAATGCATGGTAATTGGTTAACTTACAGCGAGCAGGGAGTGAAACTTGCCGAAGCATACTATGTTGATGGGAAGAAAGACAGTACATGGAAAATATGGGACGAAAACGGAACTTTACGTGTTGAGATGACATATAAAAATGGGGAAAAAACCGGTGTTTGGAAACGTTGGGATGAAAAGGGAAATGTTATTGGTGAAAAAAGATATAATTAGCAAATTGTTAGCTATTTGTATGGGCTGCCGAGAAATTGGCAGCTTTTTTTTGTCAATGTTGTAACAAAAACCATTATTTAAGTACAAATGCTTATTAATGAATTATTGTATATTTGAAAACAAACTTAAATAAAACATTACAAAATGAGTAAACTATTCTTTTTATTGGCCGCATTACTAATGGCCATCACATTTAAATATGGTTTCGCGCAAGCCGATTTAAATCAAGCTGTTCCTCTCGATCCAACTTTGCGTAAAGGTGTGCTCGGAAATGGGATGACATATTATATTAAACACAATGAAGAGCCCAAAGAGCGTGCAAGTTTTTACATTATTCAAAATGTAGGAGCCCTGCTCGAGAACGATAATCAAAACGGGTTAGCACACTTTCTTGAACACATGGCATTTAATGGTACCCAAAATTTTCCGGGCAAAGGTGTATTGAACACCCTCGAAAAGCATGGCGTGGCCTTTGGTCGAAACATAAATGCTTATACTGCATTCAACGAAACGGTTTATAACTTGAGCGATGTGCCCATTAAACGCGACGGTTTGCTCGATACCTGCCTGCTTGTTTTGCATGATTGGTCCGATTTTCTTTTGTTAACCGAAGAGGAAATTGATCTCGAAAGGGGAGTGATAACTGAAGAATGGCGCACCCGCCGCAATTCTTCTTTCAGAATGCGTCAGCAGTGGTTCCCTGTATTGTTCAAAGGTTCAATGTGGGCCGTACGCGATATTATAGGTGATACAACAGTTATTCGTTATCACGAACCCGAAGTTTTACGCCAGTTTTATCACGATTGGTACAGAACCGATTTGCAGGCCATTGCCATTGTTGGCGATATCGATGTCGACGAAGTTGAACGTAAAGTTATTGAGCTTTTTTCACCAATAAAAGCAGTTGAGAATGCTGCCGAACGTCCAAAATTTACCATTCCTCATCACAACGAAACTTATTATGCTTTGGCAACCGACGACGAGGCAACACAGTCGAATGTGAGCATTTATTTAGTACACGAGAATAAAGATGGCCAAGAGAAAACTTTGGCCGATATGAGGGAAAGCTACATCAAATCGTTATACAACTCAATAACCCGTATGCGCATTCAAGAGCTGCTTCAAAAAGGAACACCACCCTTTGTGTCGGGTTCGACCGGAATAGGTGGATTTGTGCGTGGTTACGATGGTTACAGTATCAGTGCAACAGCAAATACCAACGAAGAGGCAAAAGCCCTCGAAGCTATTCTTATTGAAACCGAAAGGCTTAAGCGATTTGGTGTTGCCGAGTCGGAGCTCGAAAGGGCCAAAACGAATTTCTTAACACAACTCGAAAGCCAGTACAAGGAAAAAGATAAAATTCGCAACGACCGTTATGCCGCCGAATATGCCGAGAATTTCTTGACAAAACAGCCAACTCCAGGTATCGATTTTGAATACGAATTTGCTAACCAGGTAATGCCAGGAATTACAGCCGCCGAAATTTCGGCCCGTTTGCCACAATGGATTAAGGCCGATAATCGTACAATTGTTATTACAGGTCCAACCGATGCCCGGCATTTAAGCGAAGCCGAAGCCAAAGCAATAATTGCAAAGGTTGAAGCTATGGAAATTGAGCCTTATGTTGATGTTGCGGCCGGTTCGTCGCTGATCGATAAAGAGCTTAAAGGTGCTAAAGTTTTGGCCGAAAAGAAAATTGATGCTTTTGATGCAGTTGAGTGGACTTTGGCCAACAAAGTTAAAGTTGTTTACCGTTTTGCCGATTACGAGAAAGACAATGTGTCGGTTGTGGCATACAGTAAGGGCGGTACTTCGTTGTGGGACAAACAGTATGTGCCTTCGCTCGAAATGGCACCTGTTTTTATAGGTTCTTATGGCGTTGGCGATTTTGATGCCATTGCTTTGCAAAAAATGTTAACAGGTAAAAAGCTTTCACTCTCGCCCGAATTAAGCGAGCTCTCAGAAGGCTTTAGCGGCTCGTCAACTCCAAAAGATTTCGAATCGCTTATGCAATTGATTTACCTTTATTTTGAACAGCCTCGTTTCGATGAAGAAGCTCATAATGCATTAATGTCGAGATATATTGCCTATGTGGCAAATATGGAAAAAGATCCGCGAAAAATTATGCAGGACTCTTTGTCGTTCATCCTATCAAATTACCATCCAAGGGTAAGAACGATGAATGTTGATTTCTTAAAAGAGGTGAAATTCGACGATATCCAAAAAATATATAAAGACCGCATGTCCGATGCCGGCGATTTTACCTTTATAATTGTGGGCAACATCGACGAAGAAACGGTGAAGAGTATGGCCCAAAAATATTTGGGATCGTTAACCGACAGCGACCGCGAAGAAACTTGGGTTGATCACAATATTGATTTTCCCGAAGGTAAAACAACAAAGGTTATTCCTGTGGCACTTACAACACCCAAAGCCAATGTAAATGTACGTTACGAGGGCGAGGTCGATTACAATATTAAGAACCTTTTGTCAATGTCGGTATTGCGAGGGGTGTTGGATTTGCGCTACACCGAAACAGTTCGCGAAGACGAAGGCGGAACTTATGGTGTAAGTGTTGGTGCAGGTATTTCGCAATATCCTACATCTGAAGGAAATGTGCGAATCTCTTTCGATACCGATCCCGCGAAGGCCGAACATCTTAAGTCGATTATTTATCGCGAGATTGATAAAATTGTTGCCGAAGGACCCACCGAAACCGACTTCAATAAAACAATATTGAACATGTTGAAAGAGCGCGAGCAGGCACGTAATCACAATAATTTCTGGATGGGAGCTTTGCGTAACCTGTATTTTTCGGGTATCGATACTGCAAGCGAAGAAAACTATGAAGAGGTGATTAAAGCTTTAACAATTAACGATATTAAAAGCTTTGCTGCCAGTTATTTCGCCAATGCAAATTTGGTCGATGTGGTTTTTGTTCCTAAAGAATAGTTGGAT
>DAOSWJ010000266.1:0-4926 GCA_035380005.1 Prolixibacteraceae bacterium
GATATCCAAGTTTTTCGGCACACTCCTGAACCTTCTGCCGGGTATGCAAATTGATTATAGTGTTGCCTTTTAGAGCCCTGCTAACAGTTGATGCTGAAATGTTTAGCTCTTTGGCAATATCATATATGGTTGCTTCTCGTTTCAATGTTTATTTAATTTTCTCTCTAAAAACGACGACAAATATACGTATTACTACTCATTTTGCAACCGATTGCATAAAAGATTTATAAATTTGCCTTTCCAAAATTATGATGTAATGCATATATTAAGGTTTTTATTGGTTAATTTAGCCGTTTAATATTTCGAAAATCGGGTACTATGTTCAAAACTAATTGTTTACTTTTCCTCTTAACTTTTTTGTCGATATCGGTATTGGCCGATAGTGTTGAAACTTACTCAAATTTGCGATTTAAAAGTATTTCAACTCATGAGGGACTGTCTCAATCATCGGTATTGTCGATTGCACAGGATGCTCAAGGATTGGTGTGGATGGGCACAAAAGATGGGTTGAACCGTTTTGATGGATACCGTTTTGTGGCTTATAAAAATGTACCAAACGATAATAATTCAATAAGTAATAATGAAGTTATATTTTTATTGCCCGATAAAGACGGGAATTTATTTGTAGGAACACGTGGTGGTGGGCTCAACTTATTCGTAAAAGATGAAAACCGCTTCGTTCGTTTCGATAATTTGAAAACCCTCGATGGTACGGTTACCTATATTCATCGGCTAAACAATGGTGCTATATGGGTGGGAACAAACCAAGGACTATTTTTGGGTGTGCCCGATTCAACTACCAAATCAGGCTATCATTTTGCAAATTATTCAAACAAATCGGTTTTTCTTGATCAACAAGGTGGTTTGCTTGCCTACGATCGCGATATTGTTTCGGTGGTTTCGGTTTACGAAATGTCTGAAAAACAGCTTTTAATTGGTACTTTTAAGGGTTTGTTTTTATTCAAAAAGGACGATTTGTCGTTTGTACAGGTCGAATTGGGCAAGCAAAATAATGCTAAGGTAAACTCAATTGTTGCCGATGAAAATAACTTGATTTGGGTTGGTACTTCCGAAGGGCTTGTTCGGTTTACCAGAACTAACAATAATGAATTAAAACTTATACCTCAAAATAATCAGCCCGAGTGGAAACAGTTAAATAGCGGTTGGGTTGAGCGTTTGTTGATTGATAACGAAGGCGATTTGTGGGTGGGTACCAGAGGTGCCGGTATTATGCTTATCGACAAAAAGGGGATGGTTTCTGAGTTCTTTACCAGCAATATTTTATCGAACAAGGTAGGCGATAATATTATTAACTCGTTAATGATTGACCGAAGTGATGTATTGTGGATGGGAACCGAAAGCAAAGGGGTAGTAACTCTCGATTTAAAACGGAAGAAGTTTAATCACCTCGATAATCATAGCTATACCGGACGCAACCTGAACAATAACTTGGTTACGGCCATTTCGGGGCGTAACAACGAGGTTTGGGTCGGTTCGGCTTACAACGGACTCGACTATCTCAAATTCAATGACGATAAAACTGTTCGTACAAAACATTACCCGCAAATTCCATACGGAAAAAACCAATCGTCGAGCGAAGTAATTTCATTGGAACTCGATACCGATAACAATTTGTGGATTGGTACTGCTTCGAACTATTTGGTTTCGTACCGTGCCGATGCAGGTTTTCGATCGTATTTTACAGGCAGTTTTGCTTTTGCTTTGCATCAAGATCGAAAAGAAAACCTTTGGATTGGTACATGGGGCAAAGGATTGGGGTTAATGGACAAAAAAACTCAAAACATTACTTTTTTGGCCAATACTCCTAACGACTCGCGTACCTTAAGTGGTGATATTATACTTACCATTTTCGACGATAACATGGGAAATTTATGGGTGGGCACAAAGGGCCGGGGTTTAAACATCGCACCACTTAACCGGGTTAAACAAGGTTATAATAGTTTTGTGATTTACGAAAAGGGTAATCAACTGTTACATAACGATGTGTATTGTGTGCACCAAGATGCCGACGGTGTTATTTGGATTGGAACAGGTGGTGGTTTAAACCGTGTCGAAGCTTATAAAGATGCCAGCAGTCAGGCCGAATTTAACATGGGCAGGGCGCAGTTTGAATCGTTTACCGAAGCTGATGGTTTGCCTGCAAATATTATATACGGAATACTTGAAGATGCAGATGGAAATTTGTGGATCAGTACCACCAAAGGCTTATCGAAATTCGATAAGAATAGCAAAACGTTTAAAAATTACTCAACCGACGATGGTCTTCAGAGCGACGAGTTTCATTCAAATGCATTTTATGCATCGCCCGAAAAACCGTTCTTTTTTGGAGGTGTAAATGGTTTGTCATTTTTTAATCCAGATGAAATTATTGGCAATCAGCAACCTTCCGAGGTTATCTTTTCGGGGTTAAAAGTGGCCAGTTTGCCCGTAAATCCTCACCAAAAGGTTAATGGTAAAGTTATTATTGAAAAAGACATTTCGAAAACCGAAGCAATAAAATTAACTCATAAACATAAAGATTTTACCATTGAGTTTACTGCCGAACATCTTAACCGGCTCGAAGGAATCAGATATGCATATCGATTGTTAGGTTTTAACGATGAGTGGCGTTATTTAAGTGCTAACGAACATTCGGTTACTTATACAAACTTGTGGGAGGGCGATTATGTCTTTCAAGTTAAAGCAACCAATAAGGATGGTGTATGGAACGAACAGCCTAAAGAACTAAAAATTGAAGTGATGCCACCTTTGTGGCGCAATAAATGGTTTTACAGTGTTTATTTGCTGATTTTGGTTGCTGGTTTGTTGCTGTTCCGCCGTTATACATTAATTGGTGTTGCCGAAAAAAACCGGTTGCTTATTGAGCACATCGAGCGTACAAACCTAATTGAAAATACCGAAGCAAAAATGCGCTTCTTTACAAATATCTCGCACGAAATACGAACGCCGCTTACTTTAATTAACAACCCGCTTGAAGAGGTTATTGCTAAGGGAAAAATCGACGACAAATCGAAGGAGAGTTTGCAGCTGGTTTCGAAAAATGTGAATCGCTTGTTAAATTTAACCAACCAGTTATTGCAACTACGCAAAATTGATAAAGGAGGTGTTGAACCTCAGTTTAGCGAGGTTAAGGTGGTGAAAATGGTAAAGGATATTATTGGACTTTTCCTACAAAAAGCGCTCAATAAAGAAATCACCATGGGGTTTGAGTCTGATGTTGATGCCGATCAGTTAATATGTGTCGATCAGGAGCTAATTACTACAGCCATTTACAATGTGGTATCGAACGCTTATAAGTTTACACCATCGAAAGGTAGGATCAATATAAAGGTGTACAAGCATAAAGACGAGCCTGCCCGAATAAGGCGTTGGCGTAAAGTTGAACAGGGAGATTCAAAAGAGTGGATATGTATTGATGTTGCGGATACCGGCCCTGGTATCTCAAGCGAAGAGATAAAAAACATTTTCCATAGGTTTTATCAAAGCAAACAAAATGGACGAAAAGAAATTGCAGGTTCAGGTATTGGTTTGTCAATTGTAAAAGAATACATTGACATGCACCAAGGAAAAATCGAAACCCGATCGAAAGTAGGCGAAGGTTCTACTTTTACTATATACTTGCAAGTGGGAAATGCACATTTGAAAAATTCAAAAGTATTAACGGAAAGCGATAACTTACTTGCACCTACGCCTTTGCCCGAAGATGATACCGATCAGCTAAAAGCTAAACAAACCCTTGCCGAAAAAGATCTGCCTGTTGTGTTAGTGGTTGAAGACGATAGGGATTTAAGGCATTATTTAAAAGAAACTTTGTCGGAGAATTATAAAATATATACTGCTGCCGATGGAAAAAAGGGGATCGAAAAGGCTGTTGAGGTTCTGCCAGGCATCGTGATCTCGGATGTTATGATGCCAAATGTTGATGGTCTTGAACTTTGTGAAACACTTAAAAAAGATGAACGTACAAGGCATATCCCCGTAATTTTGCTTACTGCAAAAGCTGCCGACGAAAGCCGAATTGAAGGATATAAAAGTGGCGCCGACTTATATGTTAGCAAACCTTTTAAACCCGATGTGCTTAAATCGGAAATTGATCAACTTCTGAATACAAGGCGAATTCTGGCCGAGGTGTTCAGTAAACAAATATTTTTAAAGCCTCGCGATATTGAGATATCATCGGCCGACGAAAAATTTCTTACGAAATTAAACGATACCATTGACGAGCACCTTGCCGAACCCGATTTTGATGTGTCGGCTATGGTTGAGAAAATGAATTTTAGCCATTCAACCGTTTTGAAAAAAGTGAAAAGTTTAACTGGAATGTCATTAGTTGAGTTTGTGAAAATTCACCGTTTAAAAAGGGCTGCTCAAATTCTCGAGAAAGATCGTTTTCAAATTGCCGAAGTTGCTTATTTGGTAGGTTTTAGCGATCCGAAATATTTCAGTAAATGTTTCAGTAAAGAGTTTGGCAAAACTCCAACTGAGTATGTGCAGGAAATGCGCACTAAACAAGACGAAGGTGCAGAGAACTGATACAAATGCTTTACTATAAAAAGAAAAAAGCTGTGGACAATACTGAACCACAGCTTTTTTTGAATATTCAAGTAAGTTTCAATTTTAAACCAGTGATTTGCCTGTCATGTCGGCCGGAACATCAAGTCCCATTATTGATAGCAATGTTGGAGCTACATCGGCAAGAACACCATTGTTGATTTTGCGCGAGGTATCTTCGGTAACCCAAATGCATGGAACAGGATTAAGTGAATGCGCTGTGTTTGGCGATCCGTCTTCGTTTATAGCATTGTCGGCGTTGCCATGATCGGCTATGATTAAAACATCGTAACCACCTTTTTGGGCTGCTGTAACCACATCTTTAACACATTCGTCAACTGCAACAACTGCTTT
>DAOSWJ010000267.1:0-4923 GCA_035380005.1 Prolixibacteraceae bacterium
GCGAGCTTTGCGAAGCAATCTGAAATTTTAACCGGACAACAATGTTTTTAAATAATGTTTTATAACATCAAAAAGACTATTGCAAAAGATAAAGGTTATGCTGACTTTTGTATGAAATTAATTCAACATGACGTACTCAAACAAAGAGCAGTTTTATTTGGCTGTCGATTGTGTAATTTTTGGCTTCGATAACGATTGTTTGAAGTTGTTGCTTTACAAGCGCGATTTTGAGCCCGAAAAAGGTAAATGGTCGCTTATGGGTGGTTTTTTGCGCAAAGAAGAAACGCTCGACGAAGCTGCACATCGTGTTTTAGCCCGCATTACCGGTTTGCGCGATATTTACCTCGAACAATTAGGCGCTTTTTCGGAGCTCGATCGCGACCCGGCAGCCCGAGTGGTTAGTATTGGTTATTTTGCGCTAATTAATATTCACGACTATAATATCGGTTTATTGAAGCAGTATGGTGCCGAATGGTTTGGTATCAATGAATTACCTGACTTGATTTTCGACCATGCCGATATTGTGGATAAATCGTTGCGCAGGCTAAAACGAAAAGCCAAAAACCAACCCATTGGCTTCGAGCTATTGCCCGATCATTTTACAATTACTCAGCTTCGGAATTTGTACGAGGCCATTTACCAAAGTAAGCTCGACCCGGCCAATTTCAGGCGCAAAATATTATCCATGGATTTGCTTGACAGGCTTCCTATAAAAGACATGAACAGCTCGCGTAAGGGTTCGTTTTTGTATGCATTTAATCAAGCCAAATACGACAGGCTCACGGCAATGGGCTTTTCGTTCGATATTTCGGGTTTGTAAATCATAAAGGTATTTTTGACACTAAAATAAATTAACTGTAATAAAATCACTAGAAATTAAACATTATGGCTCTACTTGATTGGATTGTAATAGGACTATTCTTCCTGGTACTGGTTGGAATAGTAGTTTGGGTTTTTAAACAGCAACAAAACAGCTCCGGCGATTATTTTCTTGCCGGGCGCGATGCTACCTGGATTGCAATTGGTGCATCGATTTTTGCATCGAATATTGGTTCGGAACACTTGATTGGGCTTGCCGGAGCAGGTGCATCGAGCGGTATGGCAATGGCACACTGGGAAATACAAGGATGGATGATTCTGATTCTTGGATGGGTGTTTGTGCCTTTTTACTCCCGCAGTATGGTTTATACAATGCCCGAGTTTTTGGAAAAACGTTACAATAAAGAATCGAGAACAATTCTTTCGGTAATATCGCTGGTGAGTTATGTACTTACAAAAGTAGCAGTAACTGTGTATGCCGGCGGTTTGGTATTTAAAGAAGTTTTTGGTATCGACACCCTGTGGGGAATCGACTTTTTCTGGATTTCGGCCATCGGCTTGGTTTTACTAACTGCTGTTTATACTGTAGTTGGAGGTATGAAATCTGTTCTTTATACATCGGTGCTTCAGGCTCCAATATTACTGTTGGGTTCGGCAATTATTCTTGTGCTTTCGCTTAAAGCTGTTGGTGGCTGGGACGAAGTTTTGCGCATTACAAGTGCCGTTCAGGTTAACGAATACGGCGACAGCATGGTTAACCTCATTCGAAGTAACCGCGATGCCGATTTTCCATGGTTGGGCGTATTTATTGGTTCGGCCGTAATTGGTTTCTGGTATTGGTGTACCGACCAGTTTATTGTGCAGCGCGTTCTTTCGGGTAAAAACGAAAAAGAAGCTCGCCGTGGTACCATCTTTGGCGCTTACTTGAAAATGACCCCGGTCTTTTTGTTTATGATTCCTGGTATGATTGCTTTTGCAATGGCACAAAAGGGTGTAGTTATTAATGGTGAAGTTTTTTCATTAACCTCGGCCGATGCTGCATTTCCAACATTGGTAGCAAAATTGCTTCCTGCCGGTGTGAAAGGTTTGGTGGTTTGCGGTATTTTGGCAGCGCTTATGAGCTCGTTGGCTTCGTTGTTTAACTCTTCATCAATGTTGTTCACAATCGATTTTTACAAGAAAATAAAACCTTCGGCTAGCGAAAAACAGTTGGTGTCGGTTGGTCGTATTGCTACTGTTGTTGTGGTGGCTTTAGGTATTCTGTGGATTCCTATCATGCGCAGTATCGGTAGTGTATTATATACTTACTTGCAAGATGTTCAATCGGTATTGGCTCCTGGTATTGCAGCTGCATTTTTGTTGGGTGTAATTTCAACCAAAGCAACGCCTAAAGGTGGTATGTGGGGCTTAATTGCCGGTTTTGTAATTGGTATTCTTCGCCTTGGTGCAAAAGTAATGTACACCGAATTGGCCAAAGGTGCTGGTTATACCGATGTGAAACTTTGGGCTGCCGAGTTGGGTGTAAATAATCCATTCTATGTATTGTTCTACGATGTTAACTGGTTGTTCTTTAGTGGTGGTATGTTGGTTTTCTGTTTGTTGGTAATTATGGCTGTTAGTCGCTTTACCACACCTGCGCCTGCCGCGCAACTGGTTGGTTTAACTTTTGGTTCGTCAACAGCAGAACAGCGTGCCGAATCAAAAAGAAGTTGGAACAAATGGGATGTAATTCACTCGGGAATAATTATAGCTATTACCGTAGTATTTTATATTTATTTCTGGTAACATTTTTTTGAATATTGACCGATTGTTAATAAGAGAAAATTAAAGTTATTGTGTAATCGGGATAATTTATAACAAATTAAAAAACAAATAGATAATGAATAGCAAAAACGAAATTTGGTTTGTAACAGGTAGCCAGCATTTGTATGGCCCTAAAACGTTGCAGCAAGTCGATAACGATTCGAAAACAATTGTTGATGGGTTAAATAATTCAGGAAAAATTCCAGTAAAATTGGTATTTAAACCTGTAGTAAAAACACCCGATGAAATATTGCAGGTTTGTATCGATGCCAACTCATGCAGTAATTGTATTGGTATTATTACATGGATGCATACTTTTTCGCCTGCTAAAATGTGGATTGCAGGATTAAAGGCTTTGCAAAAACCTTATATGCATTTGCATACACAGTTTAACCGCGATTTGCCTTGGGCCGAAATTGATATGGATTACATGAACTTGCACCAAAGTGCCCATGGCGACCGCGAATATGGTTTCATCAACTCGCGCATGCGCAAAAACCGCAAAGTGGTTGTTGGGCATTGGCAGCAAGCCGATGTACAGGATCAAATTGGCAGTTGGTGCCGTACTGCAATTGGCTGGGCCGATTCGCAAGGGCTTAAAGTTGCCCGTTTTGGCGATAACATGCGTAATGTAGCTGTTACCGAAGGCGATAAAGTTGAAGCCCAGATTAAATTTGGTTGGGAAATTCATGCTTACGGCGTTGGCGATTTGGTTGAATACATCGATAAGGTTACCGAAGCAGACGTTGATGCATTGTATAAAGAATACGAACAACTTTATGTTGTGGCCGATAATTGCAAACCCGGAGCTGAGTATCACGAAAACGTTAGGGTGCAGGCTCGTTACGAAATTGCTTTGAAGCGTTTCATGGTCGATGGCGGTTTTAAAGCTTATACCACGAATTTCGAAAACCTTACCGGTATGGAACAATTGCCTGGTTTGGCTTCGCAAAGGTTGATGGCTGCAGGTTATGGCTTTGGTGCCGAAGGCGACTGGAAACAAGCTGCTATGGTTCGCATACTTAAAACCATGTCGGAAGGTTTGAAAGGCGGTACTGCTTTTATGGAAGATTATACTTACCACCTCGATCCGGCCAACGATGGCGTTTTGGGTTCACACATGCTTGAAATTTGTCCAAGTATTGCTGCTCAAAAACCACGTTTGGAAGTACATCCCTTAGGCATTGGCGGTAAAGATGCCCCTGCACGTTTGGTATTCGAAACAGCAACAGGCGATGCAATGAACGTAACCTTGATAGATATGGGCAACCGTTTCCGCATCATTGTTAACACGCTTGATGTGATTGCTCCTTTGGCCGATCTTCCAAAATTACCGGTTGCTTGTGCTTTCTGGAAAACGCATCCTACTTTGGCCGACGGAGCTGCTGCATGGATATATGCTGGCGGTACACACCACTCGGCTTTCACAATGGCTTTAACACCCGAATTTATTGAAGCCTTTGCCGAAATCGCCGATGTTGAATATGTGCTTATCGATAAAAATACCAACGTTAACGATTTCAAAAAAGAATTGCGTTGGAACGATATTTATTACCTGTTGAACGGAAGTTTAAAAGCGTAAAAAAATGCTTGAACAGTTAAAAGACGAAGTTTTTAAGGCCAATTTGGATTTGGTAAAACACGGATTGGTAATTTTTACCTGGGGCAATGCCAGCGGTATCGACCGCAGGCAAGGCCTTGTGGTAATTAAACCCAGTGGTGTCGATTATGATGTGATGAAACCGTCAGATATGGTTGTGGTCGATATGGATGGTAAAGTAGTAGAGGGGACACTAAAACCATCGTCGGATTTGGCTACCCACCTTGAACTTTATAAGGCTTTTGCCGAAATTGGAGGTGTTGTGCATACGCATTCGACTTATGCCACAGCTTGGGCACAAGCTGGTACAGCCATTCCGAATATCGGAACTACGCATGCCGATTATTTTGCCCGCGAAATTCCTTGTACAAGGCAAATGGCCGAAAATGAGGTTTTTGGAAAATATGAACAGGATACCGGAAAAGTGATCATTGAGATTTTCGAAGGGATTAACCCTGTTGAAGTGCCCGGCGTTTTGGTGCAAAACCATGGCCCTTTTTCATGGGGGAAGGATGTGCATGATGCAGTGCACAATGCTGTTGTAATGGAGCAGGTTGCCAAAATGGCCTCCATTTCGTTTAGCGTGAACCCTAATTTGCAAATGAATCCCTTGCTCATTAAAAAGCATTACGAGCGTAAGCATGGGAAGAACGCCTATTATGGGCAGTAGTAACCTGTTGCTGAATATTGGATGCTTGATA
>DAOSWJ010000268.1:0-4896 GCA_035380005.1 Prolixibacteraceae bacterium
GTTTGCCTTTGGCTGTTGCTTTTGCACTCGAAAAGGTGAAAGTAATTGGTTTTGACATGTCGGCCGAAAAAGTGGCACGCGTAAACAATGCTCAAAACTACATCGCCGATGTGCAGAATGCCGACTTTCAGAAAGTTGTACGTGGCACATTCTTAAAAGCTACCGCTGATTTCAGCGAGTTAAAGAATTGTGATGCCATAATTATCTGTGTGCCAACTCCGCTCGACCGTTTCAAAAAACCCGATATGACATATATCGAAACAGCTTGTTGTGCAATTGGGAAAAATATGAAACCCGGAGCTTTTATTTCGCTCGAAAGTACAACTTACCCAACTACAACCGAAGATTTTGTCCTCCCGATTTTGGGAAACGAATCGGGCTTAAAACAAGGTGTCGACTTCTTTTTGGCTTTTTCGCCCGAGCGTGTCGATCCCGGAAACCGTCATTTTCATACCCGTAACACACCAAAAGTATTAGGCGCTTTAACACCCGATGGACTCGAAATTGGGAAAGCTGTTTATGAAATATGTATTGACAAAGTTTACACGGTGAGTTCACCTCGTGTGGCCGAAATGGTTAAAATTTTAGAGAATACCTACCGTTTGGTAAACATCAGCCTCATTAACGAAATGGCTTTGCTTTGCGGTAAAATGGACATCAACATTTGGGAAGTGATTGAGGCTGCCAAAACAAAACCTTACGGTTTTCAGGCTTTTTATCCCGGCCCGGGTATTGGCGGGCATTGCATTCCGCTCGATCCGTTTTATCTCGAGTACATTGCCAAAAAATTCAACTTCGATTTAAGCATGATTCATACAGCCGGACACATCGATATGATGATGCCGCACCGCATGACCATCAAAATTACTTCGGCATTAAACCGACATAAAAAAGCTGTAAACGGAAGCCGCATATTGTTTTTGGGCATTGCTTACAAACCCGATATCGACGATGCACGCGAGTCGCCTGCATTGCGCATGATCGACGAGGTTGCGGCCAAAGGTGGCAATGTGCTTTATCACGATCCGTTTATTAAACAAGCAATAACACCGCAAGGGATACAATTACATTCGGTTGATTTAAGTGAGGACGAACTATCGAATGCCGATTGCGTGGTAATAACAACCAACCATACCCTTTTCGATGCCGATTATATTATGCAACATTCGGCTTTAATAGTCGATCTTAGAGACCTCATCAAAGAGGCTTCGGCGAAAGTTTACAAACTATAGAAACGGATGGAATTTTGTACATTTGCAAATAAAGTTGATAGCCAAATTATTTAAGCATTTAAATTATGGAAAGAATTGTAAACCTGCATATCGAAAAATTGCCTGAAGGTTTTTACTTAGCTACATCAGATGATGTTCCCGGTTTGGTTGCTCAAGGAAGAACCATAGCCGAAACTATAGAAATAGCAAAGGATGTTGCCAAAAAAATTATTGAATCGCGCGAAGAGCAGATTTCAATATTAACCCCTTTCTCCGAAAGTTTTGAATATCCACTAATTATCGGATTTTGAAATGGGACGACTTTCTGGGTTTAGGTACAGAGATATAATTAGACGATTAAAGAAACATGGCTTTGTTTTTTATCGCCAAGCTGCTGGAAGTCATGAAATCTGGTTGAACACTGAAACAAATAAAATTACAACTATACCTAATCATCCGGGCGATATGCCGGAAGGTACATTAAATGCCATTCTTAAACAAGCAGGGATTATTGTTGATGATTTTCTAAATATCAAGTAATTCAAAGATAAATAATGAAAAACTTTGCACTAATTGGTTCGGCCGGGTTCATTGCCGAGAGACACATGCGCGCTGTTAAAGAAACCGGAAACCGTATTCTTGCTGCTACCGATCGTTTCGATGTAATGGGACGCATGGACAGCTTCTTTCCCGATGCAGAATTCTTTTTGGATGAAAAATACTTTGCGCAATACATTCATAAACAACAAACTACTTCCAATAAAATTGATTTCATAAGCATCTGTTCGCCCAATTATTTACATGCTGGGCATATCGAAATGGCGATGCAAAACGGTGCCGATGCCATTTGCGAAAAGCCGCTTGTGTTGTACCCCAATGAAATTACCCAAATCGAAAAACTTGAGAAAGAAACCGGAAACAAGGTTTTCACTGTATTGCAGTTAAGGCTACACGCCGCTATAATTGCGTTGAAACACCAGGTTGAACATGCCGATCCGAACCACATCTTCGACATCGATTTAACTTACATTACTTCGCGTGGTAAGTGGTATCATCAGAGCTGGAAAGGCGACAGCAGCAAATCGGGTGGTGTGGCTACCAACATTGGAATTCACTTTTTCGACATGCTTTGCTGGATTTTTGGCGACGTTAAATCGAGCATAGTGCATGCTTACGAAGCCGATAAAGCTGCAGGATTTTTGCATCTCGAAAGGGCACGGGTGCGTTGGTACCTCAGCCTCGATGTTGACGATATTCCGCAAGTTGCCCGCGAAAAAGGTGCACGTACTTTTCGTTCAATTAACATCGAAGGTGAAGAAATTGAATTTAGCGAAGGTTTTACCAATTTGCACACCGAAACTTACCGAAACATATTAGAAGGTGGTGGTTTTGGTATCGATGTGGCCAAACCTTGTATTTTGCTTACGCACGAATTACGCAATACAACACCTGTTGGCCGTAAAGGCGATTTTCACCCATTTTTAAAATAGCACTATTTGGAATCGTTAATTGCTCTTGGTTATCCCGGATTGTTTATTGCCAGTTTTCTTGCTGCCACTATTGTTCCTTTTAGTTCCGAAGCTATTTTAGGCGCTATGCTTTTGGGGCCTTATAGTGCTTTTGCGTGTTTGTTTTGGGCTACGTTTGGTAATTGGGCTGGCGGATTAACATCCTACGCATTAGGCTGGGCAGGCCGTGCCGATAAAGTAGAACGTTTTTTACACATATCGCCACAAAAAGTTGCCAAAGTTGACCCATACATAAAAAAATGGGGTGTATGGTTGGCCTTATTTTGCTGGCTCCCATTTATTGGCGATTTATTTGCAGTAGCACTGGGTTTTGCACGTACCAATATTTACCTCACAAGTATATTT
Organism: Prolixibacteraceae bacterium; assembly: GCA_035380005.1. Classification (GTDB taxonomy): domain Bacteria; phylum Bacteroidota; class Bacteroidia; order Bacteroidales; family Prolixibacteraceae; genus Roseimarinus. The sequence goes on from DAOSWJ010000268.1 coordinate 3,086, forward strand.
ATGCTTGCAGGCAAAGCTTTACGATATGTTGCTGTGTATTATTTTGTTTATGCGCTTGCTTAATCTACGAAGCAATTTTACCAAGTTTTTCGTAAGTGTCGCTGTAGCTTTTCATTAAATCGTCAACTACTTTTTTGTAATGCGCTTTTATTAATTTCGAATTATCTTTTCCGTCGGGGTGGTTAACGCGGCTGATTAACTCGTTGTGTGTTTCGGTAATCGAAACAATAATGTCGAGCACTTTTTCTTGCTCGTTGGCATCTGTTAAGCGCGAAGCCAATTCAAGAGCATCGGCAATTATGAATGTTGTAATACTTCTGATGTCCTTTTTTAATAAACGTTTGTTTGCCATAATTATCAAATTTCAAGATTTATAACGAGTTTTGGCACCAGTCGGCCAATACAACAATGTTGTTGCTGCGGCATTCTACTACTCCGCCCGAGATGTCGAAAAAAATTGTTTTACCGTTGTTTTCAACAATTTTAATTTTTCCTTTTTCGAGTGTCGATACAATTGGTGCGTGGTTTTGTAATATTTCAAAACTTCCTTTTGATCCTGGAAGTTGGATCAACGAAATTTCGTGTGTGTATATTTTTTTCCCCGGAGTAATTATTTCGAGGTTCATGTTTTATTTTTTTGAGTTTGCAATTAGTTTTTCGCCCTTCTCAATGGCTTGTTCTATCGTACCAACAAGGTTAAAGGCTGCTTCGGGATATTGATCTACATCGCCATTCATAATCATATTGAAACCCTTAATGGTTTCTTCAATAGGTACTAATTCGCCTTTTAAACCGGTAAATTGTTCGGCAACAAAAAATGGTTGTGAAAGGAAGCGCTGTACCCTGCGTGCACGGTGAACAACAAGTTTATCGTCGTCGCTTAATTCGTCCATCCCCAAAATGGCAATAATATCAAGCAATTCGTTGTAACGTTGCAACAATTGTTTAACCTTTTGGGCGCACTGATAATGGGCCTCGCCAACAATTTCGGGACTTAAAATTCGCGAACTTGAATCGAGTGGATCAACTGCAGGGTAAATGCCCAATTCGGTAATTTTACGGCTTAAAACGGTTGTGGCATCGAGGTGCGAGAAGGTTGTAGCAGGTGCCGGGTCGGTAAGGTCGTCGGCTGGCACGTAAACTGCCTGTACCGAAGTAATCGAACCCCTTTTAGTAGAGGTTATGCGCTCTTGCAACAAACCCATTTCGGTAGCCAGTGTAGGTTGGTATCCAACAGCCGATGGCATACGTCCCAATAAGGCCGAAACTTCGGAACCAGCTTGGGTAAAGCGGAAAACATTATCGATAAAGAAAAGTATATCGCGACCACCACTTTTTTCGTCGCCATCGCGTAAACTTTCGGCTACCGAAAGGCCCGATAAGGCTACGCGGGCACGTGCACCGGGTGGCTCGTTCATTTGTCCAAAAACAAGTGCAAGCTTCGATTTTTCGAGCTTCTGGTGGTCAACTTTCGACAGGTCCCAGTTTCCTTTCTCCATTTCGCGCCTAAAGTCGTCGCCATAATCAATAATGCCCGACTCAATCATTTCGCGCAGTAAATCGTTGCCCTCGCGTGTACGTTCGCCAACTCCGGCAAATACCGACAAGCCTGAGTGGGCAAGCGCAATATTATTGATCAGTTCTTGTATAAGAACAGTTTTACCAACACCTGCACCGCCAAATAAGCCAATTTTACCACCCTTGGCATAAGGTTCTATAAGGTCGATTACTTTAATTCCTGTAAAAAGAATTTCGGTCTCGGTAGTTAAGTTTTCGTATTTCGGAGGTTCGCGATGGATGCTAACGCCATC
>DAOSWJ010000269.1:0-4854 GCA_035380005.1 Prolixibacteraceae bacterium
CATAGCATAATTGCCAGGTCGAACTCGCCCGGGAATGAAAACATACGTGCATCGGACTGCCTGAAATCGACGTTCACCTTTGCTGCTTTAGCGTTTTCGCGTGCCTTACTTAGCATTTGCTCCGAAAGGTCGATACCACGAACGGTATAGCCACGTTTTGCCAGCTCTATGGAGTGCCTGCCGGTGCCGCAACCAATGTCGAGTATGCGCTTGGTTTTATCGAATGCCAGTTCCTGCTCCAGAAAATCGACTTCGGTTGCTGTACCTTTTGTGAATGATTCTTGTTCGTATTTATTGGCGTAATTTTCGAATAGTTCGACATACCATTTTTTTTCCATGATAGTAAATGTATTGTGTTGCAAGGCTTTTGTTGTGTTTTTTGCAACAAGTTAACGATAAAATTTTTGAAAAAAACAGGAATATACAATGCCGGGCCGCAAGTAGGGTGCTTGCCACTGTAAAGACTTAAAGAGCCGTGCCCGGCTTTATGCCGATATCGAAAAGTTTAGTAACATAAATGAATTTAGATGGGACAAAGATAGAAATTTCTTTCATTTCCCACCATTTAATTATCTTTGCACCCTATTTTATAAAAATGCAATAATGAACATCGATTTACTCATACGCAACGAAGTAGTAAAAGCGTTGCATACAATTTATTCTGCTGATATAGAAAGTGCTGCAGTGCAAACACAAATGACCCGCAAAGAATTTGAAGGCGACATTACTGTGGTGGTTTTTCCGTTTACCAAAATATCGCGAAAAGGGCCTGAGCAAACAGCGGCCGAAATTGGCGATTATTTGGTCGAAAAGGTCGAAATGATTGACCGCTACAATGTGGTGAAAGGTTTTCTGAACCTGGTGGTTTCGCAAAGTTATTGGTTGGGCGTATTAGAGCAGATCAATGCCAACGAGCAATTTGGTTACATTTCGGCCAACGATAGTTCGGAGCTGGTAATGGTTGAATACTCATCGCCAAATACCAATAAACCCCTTCACTTGGGTCACATTCGCAACAATTTGTTGGGCTTTTCGATTTCGGAAATCATGAAAGCTAACGGCAAAAAGGTGGTGAAAACCAATATTGTGAACGATAGGGGCATTCATATTTGTAAATCGATGTATGCCTGGATGCAAGCCGGCAAAAACGATACGCCCGAATCGACCGGTAAAAAGGGCGATCATTTGGTGGGCGATTATTACGTTATGTTCGACAAACAATACAAAGCCGAAATTGCCGAATTGGTAGCTGGAGGCATGAGCAAGGAACAGGCCGAAGCCGAAGCGCCGTCGATGAAAGGTGCACGTGAATTGCTCCGGAAATGGGAAGCGCACGATACCGAGGTTTGGAACCTTTGGAAAACCATGAACGAATGGGTTTACGCAGGATTCGATGTTACTTACAAAAAATTAGGTGTCGATTTCGACAAGATATATTACGAATCGGAAACTTACACCGTTGGGCGCGACGAGGTTTTGCGCGGCTTAAACGAAGGTGTTTTCGAAAAACAAGACGATGGTTCTGTTTGGGCAAACCTCGAAGCTGAAGGCCTCGACCGCAAAATTCTGCTCCGCTCCGATGGAACTTCGGTGTACATGACCCAGGATATTGGTACTGCCAAACTGCGGTATCAGGATTTCCCAATTGATGAAATGATTTACGTGGTGGGCAACGAACAAAACTACCATTTTCAGGTTTTGTCGATTTTGCTCGATAAATTGGGCTTTGAATGGGGCAAACACCTTTACCACTTTTCGTATGGCATGGTTGAACTGCCACAAGGTAAAATGAAATCGAGAGAAGGAACCGTTGTCGATGCCGACGATTTAATTGAAGGCATGATTGATGTAGCCCGCAAAACATCAGAAGAGTTGGGTAAACTCGATGAATACAGCAACGACGAAAAAGAAGAGATTTACCGCAAAATAGCCTTGGGTGCACTTAAATATTTCATTTTGAAAGTTGATCCCAAGAAAACCATGATGTTCAACCCCGAGGAATCGATCGATTTTAACGGCAACACCGGGCCATTTATTCAATACACTTATGCCCGGGTACAAAGTATTTTGCGTAAAGCCGATCAGTTGGGTTTGAACAGCAAGCTTGAAACCGAAGGATTGATGGCCGATCAGAAAGAAATTGAACTGATAAAAAAACTGAGCAATTTTGCCGATGTAGTGAATGATGCAGCGTTGAACCACAGCCCTGCAATAATTGCCAATTATTGTTACGATTTGGCCAAAGAGTTCAATCAGTTTTATCACGATTTTTCAATTTTGAAAGAAGAAGACCTGCAAAAGAGGGCATTCAGGCTTAACTTGGCTGCCAATACAGCCAAAATTATTGGCAATGGTATGTTGCTATTGGGTATCGAGTGCCCTGAAAGGATGTAAGTGAGAATAGTTTAGAAAATAGTATAAATTTACAGGAAATTAAAAACCGGTTCTGAAATGTCGCAAGACCTTGAGCAAATAGTATATTCCAAAAACGTGATTGAGTTTGTAGCGGTGGCCAACGAGTATTGCAACTTTGTTGAAAACCATGCACAAGTTAACCGTCGGGTTTTTGTTGAGCGCATGCAGAAAATTTTTCCGTTGGTGTACCTGAAAGCTTCGTTGTTGCCACAAATCGACGATGAAAATGCCGAATCGCCCGAAAAATTTGTTAACGAAGTGGAATACAATTTTTTGGTGAACAAATTAGCTGAAAAGTTGGCGCAATTCGATAGTTATCAGGAGGTTTTCGACGAAAGAATGCAATTCAGCGAAGAGGCGATCGATGCCAGTATATCGGAAAATATTTGCGATATTTACCAAGATCTGAAAGATTTTATAATGGCTTATCGCATTGGTACAGCCGAAATTATGGCCGATGCCCTTTGGGAATGCAATAACAATTTTCAAAATTACTGGGGGCAAAAATTGGTAAACGGATTACGTGCCTTACATGCATTGGCGTATGGCGATATCGATATCGACCAGAATGATGAGGCCGGTTTTAAAACCGAAGAAATAAAAAACGGTGGTCGCCAGTCGGGTTGGATCGATAGGCATTTTAGCCATTTTGATGAAGAAGATTAAAACATGGAGTTTAAAGAAACAATCACTAAAGAGGAGTTAAGCGAAATGCCAACACAGCATTTCGAAGGTGAAATAATAGTGATTAACAGGCCTGAGGAAGTTGATCGTGCGGTACAGTATCTTAATGAGTTCGCATTTCTGGGTTTCGACACCGAAACACGACCGTCGTTTAAAAAAGGCGAAGTACACAAAGTGGCACTATTACAGCTTTCAACCAACGAAAAGGCATTTATTTTCAGGCTAAGCCAGTTCGATTTAACCAATTCGCTGATCAAATTGTTATCGAACCCAAAAATAGCAAAAGCTGGTGCAGCCATTCGCGACGATATAAAAGCCCTGCAAATTAACAGGCATTTCAAGCCGGCAGGTTTTGTCGAGTTGCAAGATGTTGCACAAAAATTGGGCATCAACAGTTTTAGTCTAAAAAAAATGTCGGCCATAGTTTTGGGTTTCAAAATTTCAAAAGCTCAACAATTATCGAATTGGGAAGCACCCGAATTAAACGAGCCGCAATTGATTTATGCAGCAACCGATGCTTGGATTTCCTATAAACTTTACGAAGAATTTATTAAAGCTCAACAATGATCGAAAAATATACAAAAATAGTACTCAAATCGGGTAAGGACCAATCGTTGAAACGTTTCCACCCATGGGTTTTTTCAGGCGCCATCAAAAAAATGTATGGAGCTGTTAGCGAGGGCGACGTGGTTGCTGTTTTTTCTAATCAGGACGAATTTTTAGGCTTGGGGCATTATCAAATTGGCTCAATTGCTGTTAGGGTGTTTTCGTTCAAACCGATTGAGCCCGATAACAATTTTTGGAAAGACAAATTGCAAAAAGCTTACGATTTACGCAAAGCTTTGGGCTTGGCCAATAACTCCGAAACCAACACTTATCGTTTGGTTCACGCCGAGGGCGATAGCATGCCGGGTTTAATCATCGATTTCTATAACGGAACGGCGGTAATGCAAATGCATTCTATTGGGATGTACAACATTCGTCACCAGTTGGCTACTTACCTCAAAGAAATAATGGGTGACCAATTACAGGCGGTGTACGATAAAAGTTCGAAAACCATTCCGTTTAAGGCCGAAGTTACTGCTGTTGATGGCTTCTTGTTGGGCGAATCGAAGCCCGGCATAGTTGCCGAATATGGTAACTTGTTTAAGGTCGATTGGGAAGAAGGACAAAAAACAGGCTTTTTTATCGACCAACGCGAAAACCGCTATTTATTGCAACAATATTCAAAAGGCCGCGATGTGCTGAACATGTTCTGTTACACCGGTGGTTTTTCGTTTTTTGCCATGCAAGGAGGTGCTAATTTGGTGCATTCGGTCGATGCTTCGGCAAAAGCAATTGACCTCACCCGCGAGAATGTTGAACTCAATTTTCCGAACGATGCCCGCCACGAAGCCATTGTGGCCGATGCGTTCGATTACCTTCAAAATATAAAAGATAAGTACGACCTGATTGTGCTCGATCCGCCTGCATTTGCCAAGCACCGCGATGCGCTCAGCCATGCCTTACAAGGTTACAAACGTATTAATGCACGAGCATTTGAGCAAATAAGGCCCGGAGGTATTGTGTTCACTTTTAGTTGTTCGCAGGTGGTGAGCAAAGAGAAATTCAGGGAAGCCGTTTTTTCGGGGGCAGCCATTGCCGGACGAAATGTGCGCATTTTACACCAAATGACCCAGCCTGCCGATCACCCGGTGAGCATATATCACCCCGAAGGCGAGTATTTGAAAGGCTTGGTACTTTATGTTGAGTAGT
>DAOSWJ010000270.1:0-4831 GCA_035380005.1 Prolixibacteraceae bacterium
CCATGTATAGGGCAATGGCACCGCGACGGAGCCGAAAAAGGCGAAAAGAATACCATTGTGCACTCGTTTAACCGCAACTTTGCCAAACGTGCCGATGGCAACCCAAATACCTATGCTTTTGTTGGATCGCCCGAATTAGTAACTGCTTTAGCAATAGCAGGCGATCTGACCTTCAACCCAGTTACCGACTCGCTAATCAACACCGAAGGGAAAGAAGTAAAACTCGATCCGCCAACAGGATGGGAACTTCCTCCCCAAGGGTTCGATGTTGAAGATGCAGGCTACTTAGCACCGGCCGACGACGGGTCGAACGTTGAAGTAGTGGTTAAACCCGATTCGCAGCGTTTGCAATTGCTTTCTCCGTTTGCTGCATGGGACGGCAAAAACATTACCGGAGCACGCCTTCTGATCAAAGCAAAAGGCAAATGCACCACCGATCATATTTCGATGGCCGGCCCATGGTTACGCTTCCGCGGCCATCTCGATAACATTTCGAACAACTGTTTAATTGGCGCTGTTAACGCATTCAACAACGAAACCAACAAAGTTAAAAACCAGCTAAACGGAGAATATGACGAAGTGCCCGCAACACAACGTACATATAAAACAGCCGGTATTCCTACAATTGTTGTTGGCGATCACAATTATGGTGAAGGCTCGTCGCGCGAACATGCAGCTATGGAACCCCGCCACTTGGGAGTACGTGCTGTACTGGTTAAATCGTTTGCACGTATTCACGAAACAAACCTGAAAAAACAGGGAATGTTAGCCCTTACTTTCGACAACGAAGCCGATTACGACAAAATTCAGGAAGACGATGTATTCAACTTCATAAATCTCGACAGTTTTGCCCCGGGCAAACCCATCGATATTGAAGTGCAACACAATGATAACAGCAAAGATATTATTAGAACCAATCACACATACAATAAACAACAAATCGATTGGTTTAAATCCGGCTCTGCTCTTAACCTAATTAAAGCCGAAAGAAAATAGTGAAATTAAATAAATAGCGTTTAATCAATAAAATTATTGTCCCTTACAAAAAGAGGACTTGGGGATTTTGAAGAAACATAAGTATATGAAGATAAAAGTAATAAACCCGGTAGTTGAGCTCGACGGCGATGAAATGACACGTGTGATCTGGGCTTTCATTAAAGAAAAGTTGATATTACCTTACCTCGACATCGACATCAAATATTACGATTTGGGCATTGAACACAGAGATGCAACCAACGATCAGGTTACCATCGATTCAGCCAACGCAATCAAAAAGTACGGTGTAGGGATAAAATGCGCAACCATTACCCCCGATGAAGCAAGGGTAGAAGAATTCGGGCTTAAAAAAATGTGGAAATCGCCAAACGGCACCATACGCAACATTTTGGGAGGCACAGTTTTTCGCGAACCCATTATTGTTAAAAACATTCCACGCTTGGTACCTGGCTGGACCAAACCCATCTGTATAGGCCGCCACGCTTTTGGCGATCAATACCGTGCTACCGATTTTGTTACAAAAGGAAAAGGTAAATTAACCATTACTTTCACCCCCGACGATGGTAGCCAAACACAAAGCTACGATGTTTACGATTTCGAAGGCGATGGAATAGCAATGGCTATGTACAATACCGACGAGTCGATATATGGTTTTGCACGCTCATGCATGAATCAGGCTCTCGACAAAAAATGGCCTTTGTATATGAGCACAAAAAATACAATTCTGAAAAAATACGACGGACGTTTCAAGGATATTTTTCAGGAGGTGTACGACAACGAATTCAAACAAAAATTTGAAGCAGCCGGCATTACTTACGAGCACCGCTTAATTGACGACATGGTTGCAGCAGCTATGAAATGGGAAGGCGGTTATGTTTGGGCTTGTAAAAACTACGATGGCGATGTACAAAGCGACACCGTTGCTCAGGGCTTTGGATCATTGGGATTAATGACATCGACCTTGGTAACACCTGACGGAAAAACCATGGAAGCCGAAGCCGCTCATGGGACTGTTACCCGCCATTATCGTCAACACCAACAGGGCAAACCAACTTCGACGAACCCCATCGCATCGATTTTTGCATGGACACGAGGCCTTGCCTTCCGAGGAAAACTCGACAACACACCCGAATTGGTAAATTTTGCCGAAACACTTGAAAAAGTTTGCATCGAAACTGTTGAAAGTGGCAAAATGACCAAGGATCTAGCATTAATCATTCATGGTAAAGAGCTTAAAGAAGAACATTACCTTACCACCGAAGGATTTTTGGAAGCAATTAATCAGAATTTGAAAAACAAAAGTCAGTAGTCATTAGGCTAAAGTCATTGGTGATGAAGATAAAAAACATAAGACTTAAGATAAAGAAGACAAAAACATTTAAATAAATTATAGAACTAATGCACTGAATGACTATTGACCAATGACCAATGACTTTTAACTTAATGACTGATGACAAGTTGACCAATGACTTAAAAACAAGATGGCAAATAAAATAAAAATAGCAAACGGCAAGCTAGAGGTACCCCATAAGGTGATCATCCCTTTTATAGAGGGTGACGGCATTGGACCTGAAATTACTCGCGCAACGCAAAAGATCGTTGACGAAGCCTTGCGGGTTTCGTACAATGGGCAGCGAAGCATCTCATGGTTTGAAGTGTTGGCCGGTGAAAAGGCTTTCACTAAAACCGGCGAATGGTTACCACAGGCTACGCTCGATTCATTTAAAGAATACATTGTGGGAATTAAGGGGCCGCTTACCACACCCGTTGGCGGAGGCATACGTTCGCTAAACGTGGCTTTGCGTCAAACCCTCGATTTATACGTATGCATGAGGCCCGTGCGCTGGTTCAAAGGTGTTCCGTCGCCAATTCGTTACCCATCGCGCGTCGATATGCATATTTTCCGCGAAAACACAGAGGATATTTATGCCGGTATCGAATTCATGACCGGCACACCCGATGCTGAGAAGTTCAAGAAACTTTTGGAGGAAAACTTTGGTATCGAAAATGTTCGTTTTCCCGAAAGCAGTTCGTTTGGAATAAAGCCCATCTCGAAAGAAGGATCGGAACGCTTGATAAGGGCTGCCATAAAATTTGCCATTGACAGAAACCTGCCATCGGTAACTTTAGTGCACAAAGGGAATATCATGAAATTCACCGAAGGAGCATTCAAAAACTGGGGGTACGATTTGGCCGAACATGAATTTGGCAACAAGGTTTTTACTTGGAAACAGTATGAAACCATTTCAAAAGAAAAAGGGAAAGAAGCCGCACAAGAAGCTAAAAACCAAGCAGAAAAAGAAGGCAAGGTGATTTTAAAAGACGTGATTACCGATGCATTTTTGCAGGAAAGCCTGTTGAGGCCTTACGATTATTCGGTGATTGCTACCATGAACCTCAATGGCGACTACATTTCGGATCAGCTGGCAGCGATGGTTGGAGGCATAGGAATTTCTCCGGGAGCCAACATCAACTATCAGAGCGGGTTTGCTATTTTTGAAGCAACACATGGCACTGCACCAAATATTGCAGGTACAGGCAAAGCGAACCCTTCATCGTTGCTTTTATCGGCAGCCATGATGCTTGAATACATGAACTGGAACAAAGCAGCCGAACACATTTATGATGCTCTGGAACATACATTCAACAAAAGAAAAGTAACCGCTGATTTGTTTTCATTAATGGAAGGTGCCCAATTGGTATCGACCGAAGAATTTGCCAGCGAGGTAATATCAAACATTCATTAAAAGAAAATTTTAAAATTTAGGAATATGGAATACATCAAGAATCGTTTTTATGAAAAAGCCAGTAAGTGTATCAACGAGTACAATAAGCTCAAAAGAGACCATGGCGACAAGGTAATTGCCAATGTAACCATTGGACAGGTAATGACCGGTATGAAAGGTGTACCTAGTTTAATAACCGACACTTCGAAACTCGATCCGCAGGAAGGTATCAGGTTCAGGGGCTATTCCATTCCTGAGTTACGTGAAAAATTGCCCCGTTTAAACCCCGAAGGCGAACCATTACCCGAAGGACTGTTTTACTTGTTATTAATTGGCGAAATACCTAGCCAAGAAGATGTTATGAACCTTTCGAAAGATTGGTCGACCCGTTCGCACGTTCCGCAACATGTTTACGATGTGATTGATGCCATGCCTAAAAACGCCAAACCAATGACCCAGTTCAGTGCGGCAATAACCGCCATGGCTACCGAGTCGTTGTTCCAAAAAGCCTACCGCTCGGGTATTGGCAAAAAGCATTATTGGGATTTCATTTACGACGATGTTATGAACCTTATTGCAAAACTGCCCCGAGTTGCAGCTTATATTTATCGTCGCAATTTTCACAATGGCGACCACATTGAACCCAACCGCAAACTCGACTGGGCCGGAAACCTGGCCCATATGATGGGGCACGATTCAGAAGAAGTGAAACGACTGTTGCGTTTGTACATGGTTATCCATTCCGATCACGAAGGAGGTAATGTTTCGGCTCATGCCACCCATTTGGTCGGATCGGCTTTAAGCAACCCATATTACTCGTTTGCTGCCGGAATGCTTGGTTTGGCAGGGCCATTGCACGGATATGCCAACCAAGATGTTATTCATTGGATCTTCGACATGCTCGACGAACTCGACACCGATAATCCATCGAAAGAACAACTGGCCGATTACGTTAAAAAAACGCTTGAAGAAGGCAGGGTAATTCCGGGTTACGGACACGCTGTATTGCGTAAAACCGACCCGCGTTTTACTGCCCAGCAAGAATTTGCCGATAAATACATTAAAAACGATAAGCTTGTAAACATTGTAAACAACCTTTACGAAGTAGT
>DAOSWJ010000271.1:0-4791 GCA_035380005.1 Prolixibacteraceae bacterium
GAAACCATGGCCATGGACCTTACCGAACCCGATGCTGGCTCCGACCTTCAGGCTGTTGAGCTTAAAGCAACTTTCAATGAAGAAAAGGGCATTTGGGTGCTTAACGGAGTGAAACGCTTTATTACCAACGGCGATGGCGACATTTCGCTCGTTCTGGCCCGTTCAGAAGAAGGAACACACGATGGCCGTGGCCTTTCAATGTTTATTCACGATAAACGAAATGGCGGAATTACCGTTCGCCGTATTGAACACAAAATGGGTATCATTGGTTCGCCTACCTGCGAACTGGTATTTAAAGATGCACCCGCCGAATTGGTTGGCGACCGCCGTATGGGTTTGATCAAATACGTTATGGCTTTAATGAACGGTGCCCGTTTGGGTATAGCCGCACAAAGCGTTGGTGTTTGCGAAGCTGCTTTTCAGGAAGCTTTGGCTTATGCTAAAGACCGCGAACAATTTGGCAAGCCAATTATCCAGTTCCCGGCAGTTTATGAAATGCTTACTGTTATGAAAGCAAAACTCGATGCATCGCGTACTTTATTGTACGAAACTGCTCGTTTTGTTGATTATTATAAAGCATATTACCACATTTCGAACGAACGTACACTGGATAAGGACGAGCGTGAACTGATGAAAAAATATCAACGTTTGGCCGATATCTACACCCCACTGGTGAAGGGCCTTTCGTCGGAATATGCTAACCAAAATGCTTACGATGCCGTTCAGGTTCATGGTGGTTCAGGCTTCATGAAAGACTACCCGGTTGAGCGTATTTACCGCGACGCACGCATTACATCGATTTACGAAGGAACCACACAGCTACAAGTTGTTGCAGCTATTCGTGGTGTTACCACCGGAGGTTACCTGGCGCAAATTCGCGAATACGAAAAAGAAGCGCTTAAACCTGAGTTGGAAAAATACCGTCGTATTTTAATTGGCTTAACCGAAGAATATGCCGAGGCTGTTGAGAAAGTAGTAGCTGCCAAGGACAATGAATACATCGATTTCCACGCACGCCGCTTGGTTGAAATGGCCGGCCATATAATTATGAGCTACTTGCTGCTGATTGATACCAACCGTGAACCCGAATTCCTTAAGTCGGCAAAAGCATTCAACAAAATTACAAGGCAGGTTGTACATGGCCACGGAGAGTTCATTCGCGGCTCATCAGTAACTGATCCGGCTTCGTACAAATTCGAACTATAATAATCCAATATTCAAGAATAAAAAGCCTCGTTAAAAAACGGGGCTTTTGTTTTTCAATAATATCTTTTTATTTTAGCAGAAAATTATTGCCAACATGAATATTCTGCTTGCCTTATTGCTTTTTGATGCCACGTATGTTAACTACTATGTTCCGCAACCACATCAGCTACCCTATTTTAACAAAAAAGGCGATTTGCAAATAAATGCCGGAATCAGGCATCAACAAGCCGGATATGCAATTACCGATTATCTGGGTTTCTGTGTAAGCCGTTTTCAACAAAAGCAATCCGATATTCATACCTCCGAAACAAATAACGATTGGATTAGAAGAAACAATGCAGACTTCCATTCTGTAGCATTGATCCCCTTTCGTAAGTTAAACCACAATACCTTTTTTTATATACCGCTTACCTATGGTTGGGGAATTATTAACGGGTCTTTATCGTGGTCGGGGCACAGTGACTTTAGTTATTTTTCATCATACCGAAATTATGTGAATTTTATCAATGTTCAACCTACTTTTACTATTTATATCGAGAAGTTTTTTGATATAAGTGTATTTAGCCGTTATAGCTTATACAGCTCAAAAGTGCTAAATACCAAGATTGTAAATCCAAATAGTCGTTATAAAGATTTTGATGAATTTCTGAACAACAACAATCAATTTTACGATATGTATGTCGACAATGGAATTCAATGTCGTTTTGGTATTAAAAACCTGAAATGCTATGCACAAATATCATCGTTATTTGGTAAGAAAACCGAACATAAATTCAATCAAATGTTGTCGTTTCGAGTTGGATTATCATTAAACATGAACACATTCCATACCTATCGGAACATTAAAAACAAAGTGAACAGCAATAAGCAAAAAAGGATTAACGAGGTTGAATCTTCTATTTAAAAAAACAATTCAAGCAAAATGTATGTTGTTGATCACATCGGACTTAACACTTTCATTTAGGGCTTGTAAAATTCGGGTGCGCATCATAAAAAGCTCGTGTTTGATTACCGATGAGTCGATATGCACTATCAAGGTTTTGTTTCGGATGTAAATTTGCGAAGTAGCCTGCCCTACGCCCGGCCCCAACAATTTCGACCAATTTTCGATAAGGCGCGTTTCGAGCAGTTTGTGTTCAAGCACCGAGTCCTTGATGGCAATTTTTAGAACATCGCTTATTTTTTGTGTTTCTTTACGTCTCATAATCAAATGCCTTCCCTTGTTCAATTGTAAAAATTTTGTGCGCGATATCCATTTTCTTAAGTATCGAATCTAAATGGTCTTTGTTGGTATCGGTAATAAATATTTGGCCAAACCTATCATCTGAAACCAGTTGAATAATTTTGCTCACACGGTTAGCATCAAGCTTATCGAAAATATCGTCGAGCAAAAGTATAGGCCTTATTCCGCTGGCATTTTTAAGGTATTCGAACTGGGCAAATTTAAGCGCTACCAAATAAGTTTTGTTTTGGCCTTGCGAGCCCAGTTTACGAATGGGAAAATCGCCCAAATCCAACTGCAAATCGTCCTTATGTATTCCAACATTGGTATAACACGAAGCCCTGTCTTTCAACCGATTATCAAGCAACTGAGTTGCATAATCACCCTCACTCAAACTCGAATCATAAGTAAGCTTAACCAATTCTTTTCCGCCCGAAATGAATTCATAAAAAAACTGAAAAACGGGAATCAGTTCCTCAACAAATTTTATGCGTTTTTGATGAATGATGGTGCCAAACTCAAGCAATTGCTCATCGTAAACAGTGAGTGTATCCTCGTCGAAACGATGCTGTTCGGCAAAATGCTTGAGTAGGTTATTGCGTTGCTGAAGCGTTCGGTTGTAACGCAGCAAGGCATCGAGATATTGGTTATCGAATTGTGAAATAACGCCATCCATCAACTTACGGCGTTCGTCGCTCCCACCCTGTATCAATACTTGGTCCGAAGGCGAAATCATTACCAAAGGGAACAAACCAATGTGTTCGCTAAAGCGTTTGTAGGCTTTTTGGTTACGTTTGAATTGTTTTTTTGCCCCTTGTTTAAATCCAACCGAAATCAGCTCATCTTGCTCAAAACGACTGTATTTGCCCTGCAACATAAACATTTCGTTACCGTGCCTTACGTTTTGTTGATCGATGGCCGTAAAATAACTTTTAGTAAACGACAGGTAATAAATAGCATCGAGCAAATTGGTTTTTCCGGCACCATTATCGCCCAAAAAGCAATTCAGCTTGGCCGTAAAATTAAAATCGGCCTGCTCAATATTTTTGTAATCAAGAATCGATAAGGTGTGTAAAAACATGGATTTTATATTTTGCTCCGTAAAGATAATTTGAATTGACGGGAAAAAAAGGGAAAAATTACGCGAAATGAACCTCGTTTTATAAACCATTGATGCTCAATTGCTGTTGTGCTTTAAAAAATAAAAAAATGAAACGAGCACTAATTTTAACAGCCATATTATTTTTGACCATGTTGGCATACAGTCAGAACCAAATTACACCGCCATATGAATTCATGAATAAATTAAATAGTATCAACAAAAGTGGCATGTTGGTTTTGGGCAGTTGGGGCTTGGCCAATTTGGCAGCAGGAGGTGTTTTATCCTTCACCCAACAAGGCACTTCAAAATACTTTTGGCAAATGAACATGGCATGGAATACCATAAACGTTGCCATTGCGGCCTTTGGATATTGGGGAACAGCCAACGAATGGTCGTCAACTTCGGAAATAATTAAAGCAATCGACAGTCCGCAAAAGGCTTACTTGTTTAATGCCGGGCTCGATATTGGTTACATAATGACCGGTTTTTATCTAAAAGAACTGGCCAATCGAAAGCCCATGCATGCCAACAGGTTAACCGGCTATGGCAACTCAATTATTTTACAGGGTGCTTTCCTTTTTGCCTTCGATTTAGCTATGTATGGGATCAATCAACACTACATAAAAATCAATGTTCATCCTTGGTTCGACTCAATAAATAGTATTTCAGGGCTCTCTCTTTCGTATTCTTTTTAAAAAAGGAGTTATTTTCGCCTAAAAAAGCGATGGATCATTTGCAGCAGCACCTTATTGAAACCGAAGCCCGTTTACCTTTAAACAAACAGGTAGAACAGCTTTTTGATCAACAAATTAGCGAGTGGCCATTGCTGCAAAGCAACATCGAAGCTTTGAAAAGCATAGAGCGACGCCACATTTCATTCAACGATTTTGGCTTTGAAGTACAACACAACCCGGCACGCGAACGCAGCACCTGTGCCGACACCCGCAAAACAGCCATTGAAATACGACCTTGCTTTTTGTGCATCAACAATTTACCACCCCAACAGAAAGGCATTTTGTTGCTCGATCGGTATTTGCTATTGGCCAATCCCTACCCCATTTTCGAAAATCACCTTACCATTTCCGACATTGAACATACGCCTCAAAATATTGGAAAACGCCTTGGCGATATGCTCCAAATTACCCGACAACTCGAAAGCTACACTGTTTTTTACAACGGACCGGCCTGTGGTGCTTCGGCCCCCGACCATTTTCACTTTCAGGCCTGCCCATTTGGCGCCATGCCCATCGACAATGAGTTG
>DAOSWJ010000272.1:0-4786 GCA_035380005.1 Prolixibacteraceae bacterium
CATTGGTCCACCAGGTCACCACCATTTTTCGCCTGATAATTTCAAGAGCAAGGGCGGTCATCAACGCCGGAGGAGCAGCTTCGTCAACAAAATGAAAACCCGTTTCTCCTGTTTGCTGAATAATTTGTTCCATTCTGTCGGCCAGCAATTTTGCTGGTACCGGGTCGAAATGCTTAATGTAAGGAAGTGTGCCATCGCAAAAAGTGCATTTGCCCCAGTAGCAGCCGTGTGCCATGTAAAGTTTGTTCCAACGCCCATCGCTCCAAAGGGTATGCATTGGGTTGGGCATTTCAATAATTGAGATGTATTTATCCAGAGGCAAACAGGAATAATCGGGTGCCGAAAGTTCACTTTGTTTGAAATCGGGCAAGGTTGAATTATCGACAAAAACAACCTCACCATTTTGCAACACGAAGGTACGCTTGAGTTGTAGCTCGCCCACATTGTTGTTCAAAACGTTATTGGAAATCAGTTCTAACGGACGTTCACCATCGTCGAGGGAAACAAAATCGAAAAACCCGAACACCCTTTTATCTGATAAAGAGCGCAATTCAGTATTGGCAAAACCGCCACCCATTACTGTTTTTACATTTGGATATTCTTTTTTAATGAATTGCGCACAACGTAAAGCGCTCAACAGGTTACCCGGGAAAGGCACCGAGAAACACACCATTCGGGGCTGGAAAAGCTTCATTTTCTGATCGAGTAAATGAAGCATTTCATTCTCTATGAAGGAAATATCATCGCCAAGAGCCGCATAAATTTCATCAAACGAGTTGGCACAACGCCCAAGCCTTTCGGCATAACGACTAAAGCCAAAGTTCTTGTCAACACATTCGGTAATAAAATCCGAAAGATCTTCGAGGTACAGGGTAGCCAGGTATTTTGCCTTATCGGTCAATCCCGCGCTGCCAAAAGCCCAATCAACATCATCAATCAACTGGAATCGTGAGGCTTGTGGCAGAAATCCACCGGCAGCAATTTGCCTGCCCAAGCTGGCATTTCGCCCTTGTAAAAAACCAATTACCTGATCGATTGTATTGATGTAGTGATTGCGAAGAGCATAAACCCTTTGTGAATTATCGGTTAAAACCGTACCATTTTGATGAGCAAAACCAAATAGTTTGCCCAAACCTTTTTTTGAAAAAAGTTGAAGGATAAGTTCAATACCCAAATCAAACTGACTGGCTTCTAGCTGAATGGAATTTAAAAATCCTTTCAGATAAGGAGTAGCAGGGTATGGGGTATTCATTTGTGTGAAAGGCGGGGTAATCAATAATATTTCGCTCATGAGAAAAAACTAACCGTTTGCACAAAAATAGGTATTTAATCGTATGTGGTTTTTTTCTTTGATGTTAAATACTAAATTTACAGGCTTCTTTTATTTTGAACTATGATGTTGAGAACTGGTTTTGCCCTTTTATTTTCTTTTCTACTTTACACCCTTTCGGCCCAAGTTGTGATTAATGAAGCCTCGAACCGTAACTTCACACAGGTTTACGATGAAGATGGTGAACGCAACGACTGGATTGAGCTTTACAATACAAGTAACAAGGCTATTGATCTCAGTGAATGGGCATTGAGCGATAAAACAGAAATTCCTGATATGTGGACGTTTGGCAACAACCAAATCGCCGCAAATGGTTTTCTTTTGATACATGCTTCGGACAAGAACCGTAAAGCTGAACAACAAAAAACACACTGGGAGACTGCCATACTGCCCACCGACACATTCAGCTACATTGTTCCAACAGCAAGTACGCCTTCAGAATGGGCGCAACCCGGTTTCGATGATAGTACTTGGGAAACAGGTCAGGCAGGTTTCGGAAATGAAGACAACGACGACCGCACGATAGTGCCATCCGGATCGATCGCTGTTTTCATCAGAAAAACATTTTTCATGCCCGATACATCGGCCATTGTTGCAGCATTACTTCATGTTGATTACGACGATGGATTTATTGCTTACCTAAACGGAGAACGTATTGCAGTAGCCAATGTAAACGAAAATGCTAATTGGAATACTACGGCCAACGGCAATCGCGAAGCTGAAATCTACTCCGGGGGTATCCCTCAGGCATTCAATATCGATGTTGAAATGCTCAAATCGATTCTTGTTGAAGGCGAAAACACTTTTGCCATTCAGGTGCATAACGTAAGCAATACCTCAAGCGACATGAGCCTGATTCCATTCTTGAGTTTTGGGCTAAAAGAAGGATATTCCCACTTTAATCCAACGCCCAACTGGTTCACAACCAACAACCCCGAGCAGTTGCACACCAATTTCAAAATTTCGGGATCGGGCGAAATGATTTACCTTTCGCACAAAGGCGTAAAAGTTGACTCACTTTATGTGCCACGCCTCATGACCAACCACTCAGTAGGACGAATAAGCGATGGAAGTACCGAAACGGGAATTTTCACAAGTGCAAGCCCGGGCAGTGCCAACCTTAGCGAGAATGCAACAACAAATGGCTATACCAATAGCCCAACATTCAGCCCGCAAGCAGGTTTTTACGGTACATCTGTTGAAGTAAGCATTTTAACGGTTGAGCCAAACGCGACCATACGCTATACTCTTGACGGGAGCGAACCAACTGCCAATTCAACAATTTACAGTCGTCCAATAAAAATTACATCAACTAATAGCATCAGGGCACGTAGTTTTGTTGAAGGAAAGATAACTGGTGTAAGCGCTACTTCAACATACCTTATCAACGAAGACTTTACCTTGCCCGTACTTTCGGTAAACACCAACTGAACTAACCTGTATGGCAACAACGGCATATTTACCAACTGGGAACAAACATTTAATATCCCGTCGCATGTTGAATACTTCGACAAAAACAAGAAAAGGGCTTTTGCAATTAATACAGGTATGCAAATTGATGGCGGAGCAGGCGGAAGCCGTTCGCATCCTCAGCACTCGTTCCGGATTGAACCCGGCAATGGCTCGTTGGGCGATGGTGACCTCAAGTACAAACTGATGAAACGCCGCCCAAACCGCGATAACTTTCCCTCGTTTTATGTTCGCAACGGCAGCAACCAATACCTGAAACTAAAATACAAAGATGCCCTTCAGGTTACCGCGTTGGGACAAAACACCTACACACACTATTCGGCATACGAGCCCATTGTAGTATTTATTAACGGCGAGTACTTTGGTGTTTACGAATTGCGCGAGAAAATCAATTACGACTTTTTGGAAGACAACCTGAACATGAACATCGACTCGCTCGATTTTCTGGGCGTTAGTTACTTTAAAGGCCAACAACTCGAAGCATTAAGGGGCTCCATTGAACCTTTCCTTAACGATTTTGAACGCTTCCAGCAATTCGATATTCTATCGGAAACCTATTTGGAAGACGTTGATCGTTTCCTCGACATTAAAAATTATACCGACTACATTATTGCCGAAAGCTGGGTAGCCAACAACGACTGGCCTTTCAACAACATCAAAACATTCAGGTGCGTTGGCACTAACATGCGTTGGCAATGGGCAATCAACGATTTGGAATGGGGATTGAACCCTAACGGATGGACAAGCGCGGCGTTTGATCATATAGAATATATGCTGAACCAAGGGCAGTGGAACAACTATACCGGTTATTGGTACAACATGATGCAAAACCCTGTTTACAAAGCCTATTTCATTAACCGCTTTGCCGATTTAATGAACACCAATTATCATTTTTCGGTAATTGGGCGGCTCGAAAACGAAATGTACAACGAGATACTTCCCGAGATGAAAGGTCAATACGGCCGTTGGGGCTCATCGAACATCAACGGACAAATGAACACTTTTACCAACAACCACAACACATTCAGAAAAGAACTTGAAAACAGGAGCAATTACGTAAGACAGCACTTGCGTTCTCATTTCAATTTAAAAAACGAAGTAAGCGTAACACTTAGTGTTGAGCCCGAAGGAGCAGGCAGCATTCAAATCAGCACCATTACTCCCAACGTTTATCCATGGGAAGGCATATATTTTACCGATGTTGAGATTGAAATTACGGCACTGCCCAACCCGGGCTACAAGTTCGATCAATGGGCCAATAACTCGTTTATCGATAACATATACGAAGCAGTTCATCGTACTAAACATGAAGGCAAATTTAACCTTATTGGTTTGCAAGGCACGGATGTTTTTGGCAAAACTCTTGGAATCATTGGTCTTGGAGAGATTGGACATACGGTCCTAAAAATTGCAAAGGGTTTTGGAATGGATGTTATTGTTTACACTCGTACTCAAGACGAAGACCTGGCTCAGGAATATGATTTTCGTTTTGCAAAGGATTTGGATGAGCTGTTAAAAGTATCAGATATTATAACTTTGCATCTGCCTCTTAATGAGCACACAAAGCATATCATTAATTGCAAAAATGTAACGAAAATGAAAAAGGGCGTGTTCCTTGTAAATACGGCTCGAGGAGGTCTCATTGAAACAGAAGCTATTCTTGAAGGACTCAAAGAAAACATTTTTGGTGGAGTTGGGCTTGATGTTTTGGAGAATGAGCTTGAATTCCAAGAGGAGGCAGATTTGCTATCAACACACTTTAGAAAGAAAGTTGACTATGAGAATCTTGTTCTTGATCATATTCTCATGACACATCCAAAAGTAGTTGTAACACCTCATACCGCATTCAATAGCACTGAGGCACGCTTAAGAATACTTGATACGACATTTGATAATATCAATGCTTTTATTGAAGGTAAGCCAGTGAATGAAGTTCCAACATCTTAGTTTCAATCAAAGTATTCTCACTTCCTATTTGTGCTAGAA
>DAOSWJ010000273.1:0-4762 GCA_035380005.1 Prolixibacteraceae bacterium
GAAAAATACGTACTTCATTAGCTACCCTAAGCATTTCGGAAATGGCTTCGATGTGAAAACTTTGGTCGAGATGTTCGGAATATAAGAACAAAAAGTGCGAACAAAGTGCCAGGTCGAAAGTGTTATCTTCGAAAGGCAGGTTGGGCAGTTCGGCTGCAATGTATCGTCCTTCTTCTAGGCCTTGTTCATAATCGGCCAAGAATTGCAGCATTGATTTCATGCGTATTTTGCCCAGTCCTTCAACCGATCCAAACATATCCCAATTAAATTTGTCGGCATTAAGGCGTGTTTGATTAATTACTTCGCCAAAAGTTTCGTTTATCCGTTTTTCAATATCCTTTTTCTGTAGGTTGAATATTGGGTCGATTGAAGTAATGTGGCCGCCAAAAGTATTGCCAACACTGTTAAAGGCTGCCGGGCCATCGCCACAGCCCAAAACTTTCTTCGAAAGAAAATAGGGAGTTAGGCCAAACATGGTTACATATTCGGTGTACGAACGGCCCCAAGGTACTATGTTTTCGTAGTGAATCATGTTTAATGAATCTTTTTTACAAAATTACTAAAAGCTTTGCCGGGATTGACTTCTTTCATGAAGTTTTCTCCCATCAAAAAACCCTGATATCCGTGTGTTTTCAACATCATAATTGTTTCAGGGGCACTTATGCCGCTTTCCGAAATTTTTATAAACTTTTCAGGAATCAATTTGGCCAGCTTTACCGACTGTTGAATATCAACATGGAAAGATTTTAAATCGCGATTGTTTACACCTACTACGTTTACATAGTCTGACACTTTCAGCAGTTCCTCTTCGTTATGAACTTCAAAAAGAACTTCCATGCCCAGTTCCCTTGCTAGCTTGGCAAAGCGATCAACTTCTTCTGCAGTTAACGATGCTGCAATTAACAGAATGATGGCTGCTCCGTAGGCTTTGGCTTCGTGAATTTGGTATTCGTCAACAATAAACTCCTTGCGTAAAACCGGAATGGAAATCAAGCTTGTGGCTTCTTTCAAATCGGCCAGCGTGCCACCAAAATATTTTTGATCGGTGAGCACCGAAACTGCCGATGCTCCGCCATCTTCGTATCCTTTTACCACCTGAGCTAAATTTACTTTTCCGTTGATTATTCCTTTCGATGGTGATTGCCTTTTGTGCTCGGCAATGATGCCGCTTTTTTCGGTATTCAACAGAAACTCTGATAATGAAGATACAGGCTTGTTGTAAGCAGGATATTTCATCAGTTCCGAAATTGAAACTGCTGCTTTGGCCGCTGATACTTCAGTTCTTTTGTGTGCGTTAATTTCGTCTAAAATAGACTCCTTACCCCCTAGCCCCCTATAGGGGGGGTGAATTTCTTCGTTATAGTTGCTTGCGTTCATTTTTTTGCTTTTACTTATCGTTCAATATTCAAAACTTCATATTTGGTAGTTACTTAAGTCCTCGTTGAGGGATATGCTAATTTTTCCATTATCACCGCTTCCACACCATCGCTAAAGTTTTCTTTGCTCACTATTTTGTAACCAATTTTCTCGTAAAGCTTGATGTTCGATTTGCTATTTGAGCCAGTGGCTAATATAAATTTTTTAGCCCTAGGAAAAAATGTTTCGATGTTGAATAATAGGCTTTTACCAATGCCTTTTCTTTGATATTCGGGCAAAACAATTAGTTTATTCACCCAACAGTTATCTTCATCCAATTTAGCTCGAACTGACCCTACAATTTTCCCATCAATAACTGCTTTCAGAACCACTTTGTCTTTACATTCTTCGATCATGTCTTCAAGCGTTTGGGTTAAGGGTTGTATATTAAAATTATGGTAAAGTTCTGCTTCCGAAAGAAAGGCCTTCTTCTGGATTTCCATAATCTCAGCAAAATCAGCACTCGAAGTACGTGTGATATGGAAAGGGGCATTTATCATTAGGAAATCGGATTATGTGATTTTTTAATGACCATTGACCAATGACTTCATTACTTTTGCCGCTTTACCTCCCAGTAATGAGCTCTTTGCTTCTTCGATGCACTGTTCAATGCTTTTCTCGGGATGCATAGTGCGTATTGCCATTCCGGCATTTGCAAATATTGCACTGTTTTGAGCTTCGGTACCTTTGCCTTCTAAAACTGTTTTAAAAATCGATGCTGCTTCTTCAATGGTATCGCCACCAAATAACTGTTCTTGTTTTAAGCGGGGTAACCCAATTTTTTCGGGCGAAAGCAACAGGTCGTCGAAGTTGGAAACCACTTTGAAGTCGCCGGTAAGGGAAATTTCATCGTACCCGTCGAGTGAATAAACCACCGAAAATTGTTTGCCAGTTTGTTGGAACAAATAAGTATATAAGCGAACAGTTTCGAGATCGAAAACACCGGCTATCTGGTTTTGTGGGTTCGATGGATTTACAAGCGGGCCAATCAGATTAAAAAAAGTCTTCATTCCCAGGTCGCGCCTTATTGGTCCAACAGCTTTCATGGCTGGGTGGAACATTGGTGCGTGCATATACACAAACCCGATCTTATCCATTCTTTTTTTAAGCTCGTCGACATTGTTGGTGAATTGGTAGCCAAAATATTCCATCACATTACTCGATCCGCAAGCCGATGATACGCCATAGTTGCCGTGTTTTGCCACTTTATAGCCTGCACCGGTAACTACCAGCGACGATAGGGTAGAGATGTTGAATGTGTCCTTTCCGTCGCCACCGGTTCCACACAGGTCGATGGTGTTGAAGTCGGATAAATCGACCGGAACGCATAGTTCCAACAAGGCATCGCGAAAGCCGGCCAGCTCTTCGGGTGTAATGCTTCGCATCATATATACAGCCATAAAAGCCGTTATTTGCGACTGATTGTACTTTTCGGATGCAATATTTTTCAGTATCTCTTTGGCATCGTTACGGGTAAGCGTACGGTGCTGAATGAGTTTGTTAAGAATTGATTTCATATAATAGTCTTTTGTCATTAGTCAATAAGTCATTAGAAACAAATTATTTACTCAAAAAATTAGCCATTATTTGTTTTCCACTGGGTGTTAAAATCGATTCGGGATGGAATTGTACTCCACGCACATCGTGGTTTTGATGGTACAGAGCCATTACGAGCCCTTCGCTATCGGTTGCCGAAACGATCAAATCGTTGGGCAAGCTAACAGGATCAACCACCCAACTGTGATAGCGACCAGCCATAATGGTGTCTTCTAACCAACGGAACGAACGGTCGTTGTTGTTTGTAATATTAACAGGGGTAGCAACTCCGTGATATACTTTGTTGAGGTTTTGTAATTTACCCCCGTAAACTTCGGCGATGGCCTGACAGCCAAGGCACACCCCAAAAATACATTTGGTTGCTCCGTAAGTTTTAATTACTTGTTTAAGTATGCCGGCTTCATCGGGTACCCCCGGCCCTGGCGAGAGTACAATTTTGTCGTAATTACCAACTTCTTCGATGCTGATTTCATCGTTACGGCAAACATCGATGCTTGCATTGGGTGCCAATTCTTTCAGCATGTGCACCAAATTGTAGGTGAACGAGTCGTAATTATCGAGTACGAGTATTTTTGCTGTTACTGTCATGGGTTTAATATCTCTAGTCATTGTTGTTTATTATTGTGTTGAGAAAATTCATAAATTTTCTTTACCATACTATCGTTTTTACAGTCTAAAGGCTAATCTCGGAATTAATATTTTCGCCTTCGATGATGGCTTTTTTCAAAGCGCCCAATTTATTGTTGACCTCTTGCAATTCGTTTTCGCGTTTCGATTCGGAAACCACACCTGCACCTGCTTGGTAAATTAAAGTGTTGTTCTTGCTCAGAAAAGTACGTATGGTAATAGCATGGTTAATGTTGCCGTTGAAGCCCAAAAAACCAATTGCACCACCATAGTAAGAACGGCCTACGTTTTCGAGCCTGTCGATAATTTCCATGGCTTTGAACTTGGGGGCTCCCGATAGTGTTCCTGCAGGAAAAGTATCGCCAAAAACTTTAACGGTGTTCGTGTCAGGATCTAGTTCGCCACTTACTTCCGAGACCAAATGCAGCACATGTGAATAATACTGTACTTCGCGGTAATTGTCAACTTTAACGTTTTTTGAGTTGCGGCTTAAATCGTTACGGGCAAGATCAACCAACATTACATGTTCGGCATTTTCTTTTTTGTCTTCCGAAAGGTCAATAGCCAATTGGCGGTCGCTCTCGTCGTCTCCGGTACGTTTAAAGGTGCCGGCAATTGGGTTGATAATTGCTTTGCCGTTGTTAACAATTAGTTGTGCTTCGGGCGATGAGCCAAAAATGCGGTAGTTGCTGTAATCGAAATAAAAAAGGTAAGGCGAGGGATTTATACGGCGCAGTGCTCGGTAAACATTGAACTCGTCGCCCGAAAATTTTTGGCGAAAACGGCGCGATAATACAATTTGGAACACATCGCCCAAAAAGCAATGTTTGCGTCCTTCATCAACCATTTGCATATATTCTTCGTCGGTAATATTCGATGTTTCTTCGCCTTCGGTTTTGAACTGAAAAGTAACTACGTTTTGGTTCAATAGAATTCCGGTAATTTCGCGGGCATTACTTTCTTGTCCTTCAAGTAGGTTTTCAATTAAGGTAACATCGTTGTTGAAATGGTTGATGGCAATTACGTAACGGTGAAAAGCATAACGTATTTCGGGTATTTGTGCTTCATTGTTATCTCGTTCGCGAAGTTTTATGGTTTCGAAATACTGAATGGCATCGTATGCTGTGTAGCCCCACAAGCCGTTTACCAACCCTTTTTCTTT
>DAOSWJ010000274.1:0-4730 GCA_035380005.1 Prolixibacteraceae bacterium
CTCGAAAACGAGCTGGTTGATATTGCTAACCAAAACAGGGCTTGCCTTATTGGGCCCAATTGTATTGGGGTTCTGGCTCCTTTGCATGCCAGTGTTTTTACCACACCTGTTCCTCACTTGAGCAAAAACGGAGTTGATTTTATTTCAGGATCGGGTGCTACTGCTGTTTTTATTATGGAATCGGCCATACCCAAAGGATTGCAGTTTCATTCGGTTATTTCGGTCGGGAATTCAGCTCAGCACGGTATTGAGGACGTTTTGGCCTACATGGACGAAACCTTTGACCCCAACGAGTCATCGAAAGTAAAGTTGCTCTATATCGAAAACATAAGTAACCCCGATCGATTATTGTACCATGCCAAATCGCTTATCCGAAAGGGATGTAAAATAGCTGCAATAAAAGCAGGCTCATCGGAGGCAGGCAGTAGGGCAGCATCGTCGCATACCGGTGCATTGGCCAGTTCCGATCAGGCTGTTGAAGCACTTTTTCGCAAAGCAGGGATTGTGCGTTGTTACGGGCGCGAAGAGCTTACAACCATTGCCTGTATTTTTAGTAACAAACAACTCGAGGGGCGTAATATTGCCATCATTACCCACGCCGGCGGACCTGCGGTTATGCTTACCGATGCGCTTGAAACAGGCGGTTTGCGCATACCAAATATCCCCGATTCGGAAGCCAAAAGCCGCTTGAAAGAGTTTTTGCTTCCGGGTTCATCGGTCGAAAATCCAATCGATTTTCTGGCCACAGGAACTGCTGAACACCTCGAAGCCATTATCGATGCTTGTGAGAATGATTTTGACAACATCGATGCAATGGCAGTTATATATGGTAGCCCCGGACTTTTCCCTGTTCGCGAAGTTTATAAAACCCTCGATAAGAAGATGAAAACCTGCCGGAAACCCATTTACCCGATATTGCCTTCGGTAGTGAATGTGCAGGAAGATGTGGCTTATTTTATTTCGCACGGTAATGTTAATTTCCCCGATGAGGTATTACTTGGCAGGGCGCTTACTAAAGTATATTATAGCCCCGAGCCATCAGAAAAATCGGAGTTTCTTAAAAAAGTTGATGTAGCTGCTGTACGAGCGATAATTGATGAAACAAGCGATGGATTTCAACCCCCCGAAGTGATATGGAAATTACTCGATTTAGCCGGAATACCAAGGGCTGCCGAACGTTTGGTGAATTCTGTTTCGGAAGCATTGGATGCTGCTAGCCAAATCGGGTTCCCCTTGGTGATGAAAGTAGTAGGCCCCTTGCATAAAACCGATGTTAACGGAGTGAGCCTAAATATTAAGTCGAACGAAACTGTTGCCAACGAGTTTGAGCGCCTAATTGCTATCGAAGGTACAACTTCGGTGTTGATGGCCGAAATGTGTTCGGGTACCGAGTTGTTTATTGGCGCCAAATACGAAGCACCTTTTGGACATATTGTATTATGTGGCTTGGGCGGAATTTTTGTCGAAGTGCTCAAAGATGTTACTTCGGGTTTGGCACCCTTGAGTATGAGCGAAGCCATGTCGATGATCAAAAGTTTGCGATCGCGGAAAATTTTAGATGGATTTAGGGGTAACGAAGCTGTTAGCAAAACTACTTTTGCCGAAATGCTGGTGCGGCTTTCTGGAATTTTGCGTTTTGCTACCGAAATTAAAGAGCTCGATATAAATCCATTAATGGCCAGAGGCAAACAAATAATTGCTGTTGATGCACGCATGCGCATCGAACACAATAAACAAACTGTGCCCATTAAAAAGAAGTATTGTTCTTGAAAATGTGCCCTTTTTTATGAAATGCTATTTGTGCCTGCTTTTTAGTTCGCGGGCCAAATCTTCAATACGGTAACCTTTGTGGCTAAGCAACACAATTAGGTGATACAGCAAATCGGCACCTTCGTACAGAAAGTTTTCATCGTCGTTCGCCATTGCTCCAATAATTGTTTCAACGGCTTCTTCGCCAACTTTTTGGGTAATTTTGCGTGTTCCGGCTTTAAATAACGATGTAGTGTATGAGCCTTCGGGCATTTCGGCTTTGCGCTTATCGATAAAATCTTGCAATTGGTTTAAGAAGAGGATATCCTGTTGGTTTTGATTAATGTTTTCCATTATAATACTTTCTATAAAAACTGATTATTAATTTATTGTCTTACCGAAATTCCTTTGTTTTTCAAAAAAGATTTTAAATCGGGAATGGCAATTTCTTTGTAGTGGAAAATGCTGGCAGCAAGTCCGGCATCGGCTTTTCCTTCGGTAAAAACATCGACAAAATGTTGCATGTTACCAGCGCCACCCGAAGCAATAATGGGTATTTTGAGCATTTCCGACATTTTAGCCAACTCGGCATTGGCAAAACCATTTTTGGTTCCATCATGATCCATCGATGTGAAAAGAATTTCGCCTGCTCCGCGTTCTTCTGCTTCTTTAGCCCAGCTAAACAGTTCTTTGTTGGTTGGTATGCGGCCGCCGTTAACGGTAACTGTCCAACGCCCATCGTAGTTTTTTGCATCGATTGCCACAACCACAAATTGGGTTCCGAAATTAAGTGCCATATCGTCGATAAGCTTGGGGTTTCGAACTGCCGACGAGTTGATTGAAACTTTATCGGCTCCGGCACTTAGCAAGGCTTCGGCGTCTTTTAGTTCGCTTATTCCTCCGCCAACAGTAAAGGGGATGTTTATTTCGCGTGCAATTCGCTTCACCAAATCAACAAATGTTTTACGGCCTTCGTGTGTGGCAGTTATGTCGAGGAAAACCAATTCATCGGCACCTTGTTCGGCATAAAGTGCGCCCAGTTCAACGGGGTCGCCTACAGCTTGTATGCCCACAAAATTGATTCCTTTTACGGTTTGCCCGTCTTTAATGTCGAGGCAGGGTATAATACGTTTTGCTAACATTTTTTAGCGAAATTGATTTGTTGTATGCTAGTCGTTAGGCCCTCTGATGATGCCTCTTTCTGAACTTTTTATAAAATTAAGTATCTCGAGTACTTCAATTGAAAGCTCCATTTCGGTTTCAACAGCATTTATTGCTTGTGTTGTGTTCAGCCCTTTTTGATAAAAGTACCGGTAAACATTTTGTATCTCGTTAATTTTTTCGACCGAAAACCCCCTGCGGCGAAGCCCTACAGAGTTTACTCCGGTGTACGATAATGGCTCGTTTGCTACAATTATGTAGGGTGGAATATCTTTTCGAACCAAGCTGCCACCACCTGTAAAGGCGTGTTTTCCAACGTGGCAAAATTGGTGTACTGCCGAATAGGGGCTAACAATAGCGTGGTCATCAACAACAACCTCGCCTGCCAGGCCTGCATAGCTGCCTAAAATTACATAATCTTTTAACAAACAATCGTGTGCGATGTGCGAATACGATTGCAATAAACAATTGCTTCCGACTATGGTTGTGCCTTTGGCTGCAGTGCCACGGTTTATGGTAACAAATTCGCGAACGGTGGTATTATCGCCAATAACAACCGTTGTTTCTTCGCCTTTGAATTTAAGGTCTTGAGGTATGCCACCAATAACTGCGCCCGGAAAAATTTTGCAGTTTTTTCCAATTCGGCTTCCGTCCATGATAACAGCATTGGGGCCGATCCAGGTTCCATCGCCAATAATTACATCGGCAGCAATCGATACAAACGATTCAATAACAACATTTTCGCCAATTTGGGCATTGGGATGAATATTAACAATTTTATCCATTGTATAGTTGTGGTATCAGTAAATTATTTATTTTCAACAATTTGAGCCATAAATTCACCTTCGGAGGCCAACTGGCTGCCCACAAAGATATAACCTTTCATGGTTGCAATGCCCCGTTTAATTGGTGTTAAAAGTTCAACTT
This sequence comes from Prolixibacteraceae bacterium, assembly GCA_035380005.1. Lineage (GTDB taxonomy): Bacteria > Bacteroidota > Bacteroidia > Bacteroidales > Prolixibacteraceae > Roseimarinus. The sequence continues at coordinate 3,838 of DAOSWJ010000274.1, forward strand.
TGATGATTAGTGTATCGCCGGGTACAATTTTTCGTCTGAATTTAATGCCGTCGATTTTCATGAAATATGTTGAATAGCTTTTGTTAGGATCCATTTTATTGAGCACATACAAACCACCAACCTGAGCCATTGCTTCAATTTGAAGAACGCCCGGAAAAACCGGTTCTTCGGGGAAATGGCCGGTAAACATTGGTTCATTGGTGGTAATGTTTTTTATCCCAACAATAAATTTGTCTTTTATCTCAATTACTTTATCGACCATAAGGAAGGGGTAGCGGTGAGGAAGTAGATTCCTTATTTGATTGATGTCGAGTACAGGTTCAATATCGGCATTATAAACTGGTGGAGCTGTTTTGGCAAATTGCTTGTTCATTTCTTTTTGAAGCAGTTTGGCAAATTGGGTATTGGCACTGTGTCCGGGCCTTGTTGCAATTATTTTACCTTTAATCGAACGTCCAACCAACGATAAGTCGCCAATTACATCGAGCAGTTTGTGACGTGCAGGTTCGTTGGAAAAATGTAGCTGAAGGTTATTGAGTATGCCTTTGTTGCCGTTGAGTTTTACATGTTCGTGGTGGAACAAATCGGCTATGCGGTCGAGTTCGTCCTGGGTAACGTCCCTGTCCATTATAACAATGGCATTGTCTAAGTCGCCTCCTTTTACCAAATTGTTATTGAGTAAAAATTCAAGTTCATGCAAAAAAACAAAAGTACGACATGGAGCTATCTCTGTTCTGAATTGTTCCATCGATCCGAGCCTTGCAAATTGGTTCTGCAATACAGGCGAGTTGAACGAGATCATTACATCAATGCTGAAATCGTCGTCGGGCAAAGCAATTAATTCGGCACCACTTTCTTCGTCTTTGAAAACAATTTTGTTACGGATCTCAAAT
>DAOSWJ010000275.1:0-4709 GCA_035380005.1 Prolixibacteraceae bacterium
AAGACGAGTACAACCTCGATTTATTATATGTAGTTGATTACCCAAGTCATGGCGAAATTGTGGCCAATCCCAACGATTCAACCTTTACCTACATACCCGAAATGTATTACTTTGGCCCCGATACATTTACCTATGTTGTATCAACGTTGTTCTTCAACGATCAGGCAACTGTTTGTATTGAGGTACTTCCCAAACTGCCTTTTGTGCCTGAGGGATTTTCACCAAACGGCGATGGCAAAAACGATTTCTTATTGATAGAACACATTGAACTTTACCCGAAAAATAAAATAATGATATTCAACCGTTGGGGCGACATTGTTTACGAAAAAGATGTTTATACCAACGATGAACCATGGGACGGTGTTGCCAACAAAGGCTTGCGCATTGGTAATGGTGCAGTGCCTACCGGGGTGTATTTCTATATTCTCGATTTAGGTGACGACAGGATTCCTCTTGAATACCGAAACCAATTAGGAAATATTTATATTGCAACCGATAACAGAAGATAAAAGCTTTACGTGAAATATTTAAAGTACATATTACTGATTGTTGTTTTTTGTGCAGGACTTAAAGCCAAAGCGCAACAGGAAACCATGTTTACACAATACATGAACCAATTGTTGAACATGAACCCTGCTTATGCGGGAGCGAAAGGGGTAACGAGCGCTTCGTTGCTTATTCGCGAAAACTACATAAACTGGGATGGACATCCTAGTACTCAAACTTTTTTTATGCACTCACCCTTGAACGAAGAAATGGGGGTTGGTGGTTCTATTGTAGTTGATCGAATTGGTCCGGTTACCCGAACTTTCTTGTTTGGCGATTATTCTTACACAATTACTTATCCGGGCGAGCGATATCTCTCGTTGGGACTAAAAGCTGGGGCTAGTATGTATTATGCAGGTGTCGATCAGCTTAATCTGGGAAATCTGAGCGACCTCACCGACCCTTCATTTTTGGAACCAATTACCCGAAATTTTTTGCCCAATGCAGGTGTAGGAGTTTATTTCTCTTCGCCCGATTATTATTTGGGTTTTTCGGTGCCTAAATTGATTTCAAACCGATTAACTGATATCGATTTTGAGACACAAACAATCAGTCGTGAAGAATTTCACGCGTTTTTTATGGGTGGATATGTTTTTGATATCAATAGAATTGTTAAATTTAAACCCTATTTTATGGTGAGAATGGCAGCAAACGCACCAATAAATGCCGATTTAACGGCACAAGTGGTTTTGATTGACAAGCTTTGGGCAGGCGTTACGTATCGGATAAACAATTCGTTTGCAGTTTTGGCTCAAGTACAGGTAACCGATCAGTTAAAGGTTGGATATTCATACGATTACATCACCAATGAGTTTGGTGAATACAATAGCGGTACCCACGAGGTAATGCTTAATTTTGACTTTAGTTTTGGAAGGGGTCGTGTTAGATCGCCTCGTTATTTCTAACTTTTTTGTATATTACGCACATGGAACTGAAGAAATATATTGGTTTAACATTGGTGGCATTAATGCTTTCGTCAGCAGTGGCTTATGGTCAAAAAATTACCATACGGCTTGCCGATAAAGCCTATCACGATTTTTCGTATCACGAGGCAATCGATTTGTACTTGTATGCTCACGAACGCGAGCCCGATAATATATACATTATAAGGCGATTAGCCGATTCGTACCGAAATATCGGTAATACTGTGGAAGTTGAAAAGTGGTTAAATAAAATCATTGAATTGGGTGAGGAGCACCCCGAAGATTTATTCAATTATTCAATGGCCCTTAAAAGTAACGGTAAGTACGACGAAGCCGAAAGTTATCTTAAAGAGTTTGCTGAACTAAGACCTGAGGACGGTCGTGTGAACCTCGAACAATCATTGCTCGACTATATCAACTTTTTGTTGCAGGATTCATCCCGATATGTTGTTGAACCTGTTCCGTTTAATACCAAAGGAGCCGATTGGGGACCTACGCTATATAATAATCAGATTGTTTATGTTTCGACAGGTGACCCCGAGGAAAGCCGCGATATTAAATACAACTGGGATCAATTGCCCTTCCTCGATATGTGGGCAGTCGATGTCGATGAATATGGAAATTATTCCAATCCTTACATTTTTTCAAATGATTTGAAAACTTCGTTTCACGATGGACCTGCTACTTTCGATGTGAAAGCGAAGCGCATGTATTTTAATAGTAACCGTTCGACAAAAAGCACTAAGGGCAAAAACGAAGAAAACAATCTTCAGATTTTTATTGCCGATTACGAAAATGGTTCGTGGGTACAAAAAGGTGGATTCAAATACAATAATGAACGCGAAAATTATCGACATCCTTCGCTAAGTGCGCAAGGCGATGTTTTGTATTTTTCGTCCGACAGGCCCGGCGGTAAAGGTGCTAATGATATTTGGTGGTGCCGCAAAATTAATGGTGAGTGGAGTGAGCCTGTGAACCTCGAAGAAATCAATACCGAAGGCGATGAAGTTTATCCGTTCATTGCTGCCGATGGTGTGCTTTATTTTGCATCAAACGGTCATGGCGGTATGGGGGGGCTCGATTTGTACATGGCTTTACCCGACAGGGGAGTTTTCTCCACAGTTGAAAACATGGGATGGCCGGTAAATAGCCCTAGCGACGATTTTGGCTTGGTGCTCGACGAAGTGGGCATGAAGGGGTATTTTTCGAGCGATCGGCCCGGTGGTTTGGGGCACGATGATATCTATAAAATTGAAATACTTTATATTCCCGTTCAAATTAGTGGATTGGTACGCGACCGTATCAATACTTACGAACTCGAAGGCGCTAAAGTTGCTTTGCTCGATGAAAATCTCGACACAATTGAAGTCGCTTATTCAAAAGAGGATGGGGAGTTTATTTTTAAAGCATTCAAGCAACGTAACTATAAGCTGGTTGTGTCAAAAGATGAATACATCACAGCTGAGAAAGAAGTATCGACCTACAACAAGTTACCCAACGAAAAAATCCAGGTTGAGATTTTCATTGAAATGGACTTCAGCTTAATGGATCGACCCGATAAGTTGGAACCACTTAGTCTTGAAAGGGTTGATGGTGAAGAGCTTCAGATAATTCAAATTGAACACATATCGTATGGCTTCGATAGTGATGTCATCTTGCCCGAATCGGGTATAATTCTTGATAAAGTGGCCGATATGATTGAGCAATATCCCGATTTGGAAATTATTATCGAATCGCATACCGATGCCAAAGGTAGCGATGAATACAACCTTCGCTTATCGAAACGTAGGGCTGCTTCGGCCTATAAGTATTTGACAGGTAAAGGAGTTCGAGCCGAGGCAATCGAATATTCGGGGTATGGCGAAACCCGCCTGCTTAACCATTGCGACGATAACGTAGAATGTAACGAAGAGGAACATGCTCTTAACCGTCGTTCAATTATTAAAGTGGTGCGCAGGGGTAAATACCAACAAGGCCGTAGCACACGTAGCTTGTTCTACTTCTAGTGATAAAAACAAGACAATTATAAAAAATAAAGGAGGTCATTTTTGAACCTCCTTTAGTTTTTCTTATATAACTGTAACCCCTTTAGTTTTTAGTAAATCGAGGCTCATTTGCCTGAGTTTGTATTTCTGAATTTTCCCGCTGGCTGTCATCGGGTATTCTTTTATAAAAAAGATGTATTTAGGGATTTTAAAACGTGAAATTTTTCCACGGCAAAAATCAATTACATCTTCTTCCGAAATGTTTTTCTCATCGTGAAGTATTATAAATGCGCCAACTTGTTCGCCATACTTCGGGCTGGGCACACCGGCAACCTGTACATCTTTAATCTCGGGCATCTGGTATAGAAATTCTTCAATCTCGCGTGGGTAAATATTTTCACCACCTCGAATAATCATATCCTTAATACGACCGGTAATTTTGAAGTTGCCATCTTCGGTTTTTACACCTAAATCGCCCGAATGCAGCCAGCCGTCTTTATCGATGGCCTCGGCTGTTGCCTCTGGATTTTTGTAATAGCCTTTCATAATATTGTACCCACGGCAACATACTTCGCCTTGAACACCTACTGGAGCTTCTTCTCCTGTTTCGGGGTCAAATATCTTAACCTCGATACCCGGTAGTTCGCGCCCTACCGTGCCTACTTTTACTTCAATGGGGTCTTCAACACGTGTTTGTGTCATAACAGGTGAGCCTTCGGTAAGGCCGTAAGCAATGGTTACATCTGTCATGTGCATTTTGTCGATTACCTGGCGCATGGTTTCAATAGGGCAGGGCGAACCGGCCATAATACCCGTGCGTAACGATGTTAAATCGAACATGTTGAACATCGGGTGGTTAAGTTCGGCAATAAACATGGTTGGTACGCCGTAAAGTGCGGTACAGCGCTCTTTCTGAACTGAGGCTAAAACCAATAGCGGATCGAAAGTTTCAATCATTACTACCGATGCCCCATGGGTGACAATAGCCATCATTCCTAAAACCAATCCGAAGCAGTGGAACAAGGGTGGCGCAAGGCAAACCCTGTCGTCGGCGGTAAATAACTGGCATTCGCCAATCCAAAAACCATTGTTCAGTATGTTGATATGGGTGAGCATTACCCCTTTTGGGAAACCTGTTGTTCCCGAAGTGTATTGCATATTGATTACTTCGTGGGCAAAAACGTTGGCTTTTGCATCGTTAAGCGTTTTGTCATCGATATGTTGCCCCATAAGTAGTAGCTCAGGCGTATTGTAC
>DAOSWJ010000276.1:0-4689 GCA_035380005.1 Prolixibacteraceae bacterium
GGCTAAAGCCTTCGTCGGCCAGTCCAAGTTGGTCGGTTAAATTGTTGGCAAAATAGTAAATTACTTCACGTTGAGAAGAAAGTATATCGGTTTGCATGTACGAAACTTCATTGGTTTCGGGGTAGTATATTTTGGTTTCACCAAAACGGTTCGAGAAGATGTAAACCAGGTCGGGCGAGGTAATCACCTTAGCAATGGCCGATTTGCCCTTGTCGAAATACAATTCCATCGAACTCGAAATTTTTTTTTGGTTCTCGACCAGTTCGGTTTTTTGTTTAAGGCTTATGTATTGGGCATTTGCATTGTAAAGCCCTCCAAAAACAAACAATAAAACAAGTGCTACAATATATTTATACATAGTGCGAAAATATATTAAAAAGCCTGTTTAAAAAACAGGCTTTTTAATATTCTTATAACATTCTTATTTCCACATAAAAAAACTAGGATTATCTATATATTTACTGATATCATCATAATCTATGAGTAAAATAATAAAATCAACAAGAGGTAGAATAAAGGCAACGCTCCCACATGGAATAATAAATGGAATAATTAAACTAAGAAGAGCTGTTGATCCGCAACTTACGATAGTTATTAAAGGATATAATAAGCCCGTAAGTGTGTCTGTTCCTAAGTAAAAACGGTGAGCGCCAGTCCATCCTAAAAGTCCGCTTAATAATACAGCAGTCAAAGGATCTTTGCCATCAATTATGTTTCGTTCACTACTCGATGCTACAGCATTCATTGTTACTGCGTTGAAGTCAAGCATTGATGTTTCGACTGCGTTGTCGAAAAGTTGGTCAACGGTCGTTTCGTTTAGTTGATAACTTGATGCTTTAACTTGTGTGCCAGCCAATAAGGCAGCTACAACAACCAAAAGGAGTACAATTTTTCTCATTTTATTAAGTGTTTATTGTTTGATGAGGGTAAAAGTAAAATTTTTCTTTAACATTCTTTAATTAAACAGGAAAATTATTGAATTTTACCTCAAAAAAAAATCAATGACAAAAAAGGAGATTGATCAGTTCTTAACTTCGGCTTATTCAAAAGCAGAATACGAATTGATGTTTGAGAAAGCACGTACCGACCGGCAAGTGTTTGATACTGTTTGGGAAATGGCAACCGAAAGGCCCGATCACCAGTCGTGGCGTTTACTTTGGATACTCGATCATGCTACCGAAAAAAGCAATCAGTTTATTTTTCCTATTTTGGGCCAATTGTATGCGCGTTTGCTCAAAACCAATAACGAAAGTTTTATACGGCAGGGCATGAAACTTGTTTTACGGTGCCCCATTGATGAAGATTTTGCAGGTGAACTGCTCGAACGGTGCATTGTTTGGATGACCGATCCGAAGAAAAAAATTTCGAGCCAGTGTATGGGGCTCGAATTCTTTTATCGTATTTGTCAAATTTATCCCGAAATGAAACCCGAATTGCTTGCCTATATCGATAGCATTAGCGAATGGGCTGTTTCGCCAGGCTATAAGCATCGGTTGAAAGAGATTAGAAAAAACTTAGATAAATAGTTGGGGCTACATTTGAAAAAACGTTAAATTTATTTGTTGACGTACACCGGCTTTTAAACTTCAATACCTTAAATTAGCACAATATTTTAAACTTATGGAACTTGCAATTTTACAGGACATTGTACTCATTTTTGCTTTATCGACACTGGTAAATTTTGTTTTCACCAAAATTAAAGTACCAACTGTTGTTGGATATTTGTTAACCGGTATTATTGCAGGCCCACACTTACTAGGCTTGGTAAAGCACGAACACGATATTGAACTGATGGCCGAAATTGGTGTGGTTTTGTTGCTGTTTACCATTGGTATGGAGTTTTCATTGAAACACCTTATGCGCATAAGGCGAGTGGTTTTTTTTGGCGGATTGTTGCAAGTTTCGTTCACTGCTGCTGCTTTTTACTTTGCTTCGAGGGTTTATAATCTGGAGTGGGAATCGGCTTTATTTATCGGTTTTTTGGCCGCATTAAGCAGCTCGGCATTGGTTTTGAAAATTTTACAGGAACGCTCTGAACTTACTTCAAACTATGGGCGTACCGTAGTGGGGATTCTTATTTTTCAGGACATAATGGTTGTGCCTTTGCTGTTGTTTACCAATATGTTGGGTGCCGAAAATGTGAATTTGGGCAACGAGTTGCTGCTGCTTGGAATAAAGGCTGTTTTTATTATCGGCCTAGTTTATGTAGGCAACAAATGGCTGTTGCCTAAATTGTTGCATCTTATTGCCATGACGAAGAACCAAGAGCTATTTCTGATGAGTATTTTTTTAATTTGTTTGGCAGTGGCATTGTTAACATCAAAGCTTGGAATGTCGTTAGCTTTTGGTGCATTTTTGGCTGGGCTAATGATTTCCGAATCGCAATACAGCCACAATGCTTTTGGTAACCTAATTCCCTTTAAGGATACTTTTACAAGTTTCTTTTTTGTATCGATTGGTATGTTGCTCGATTTGAATTTTGTGATCGATAATTATATGTTGGTAATTACCAGTGTGCTTTTAGTATTGGGAATCAAAACAATTATTGCCGGAGGTACAGGTTTTATTTTGGGCCACACCTTTAAGGGCACTGTTTTAGTAGGTTTGGCTTTAAGCCAGGTGGGTGAGTTTTCGTTTATTTTGGCCAAACTAGGTAACGGGTACAATATCATTTCGGGTTTTTATTATCAATTGTTTTTGGCCGTTGCTGTAATAACCATGTCGGTTACCCCTTTTCTGATCAAGTTATCTGTTCCACTTGCGAACCAATTGTTGCGACTGCCCATCCCTAACACTTTAAAAAAGGGACTATTCCCCCTTAAAGAAGTTGAGATTCCCGAAATCAGAAATCATTTGGTCATTATTGGAAAGGATTCGAGTGCGCTTAAATTGTCGAAAATGGCACAATGTAACGACATTCCTTATGTTGAAATCATTTTTGACCCAAGTATAGCAAGCCAAAAAATTAAAAACGGCGAAATGGTGGTTTATGGCGATGCTGTAAATGAGCCAATATTGCGTAAAGCACATGTCGAAAATGCCGATGTAGTGGTTGTTTCGGTTGGCGACTTGGTGCCATCGATGGCAATTATCGATCAAATTAAGCACATAAACCATAATGCTTACATTATTGCCAGGGCCAAACATATCGATAATGTTGAAGATTTGTACCAGGTAGGTGCCGATCAGGTTTTACCAGAGAAACTTGAAATAGCAATTGACTTGTTTAACAGGGTGTTGGTGCGAAGGCTATATCCGCCCAAAGAAATTAACCGTATCATTGCTCATATACGTAGCATGAACCTAGGTAGTTTTAGTGAAAAAGATTTGCTTAACCAGCCTTCAATTCTCGACGAATTAGCTAACATCAGCATCACATCGCTTGTTGTAGAAGAACATTCTGAAATTGCCAACAGAACTTTAATGGAAAGCAAACTTCGCGAAAAATCGGGTGTAACTTTATTGGTAATAAAACGTGGCAAAGATTTAATTGAACACCCAACGCCTGATACAAAGTTAATGGTTAACGACATCGCTTTTGTATTTGGTAGCCCCGAACAAGTAAACCTCGCAGCCGAATTGTTCAACAACGAAATATTAAAGTTGATAAAAACCGATCACCTTAATTAACCGATGTTGATGGTAAAATAAAAAGTACTGCCTACTCCCACTTCGCTTTGTGCCCAAATTTTTCCGCCATGTGCTTCAATAATCTTTTTTACAATAGAAAGGCCCAGCCCAGTCGATTTCTCCTTTCCGGTAGGTTTAACCGAAGTGGTGTGAAAAGGAGTGAACAATTCAGCAATCTCGTTGGCGGGTATGCCTTGCCCATGGTCTGCAATTGAAGTTAATACTTCATTATTGCTTAATTCAATATTTACGGTGATGGTTGTTCCGGGCATTGAGTATTTTACAGCATTGCTCAGTAAATTGTTGAAAACTTGCTGCATTTTGTTTTGATCTATTTTTACTGAAAGCCTTTTAATTTTTGGTTTGAAAACAATCTGTTGCTCTTTATTACAGGCAAAAATTTGTTCTTGCTTAATTGCCTCTTTTACAAATGATACATAATTCACTGTTTTTAGTTTAAGCTCAAAAACACTGGCTTCAATTTTTGAAACGTTCAGAAAATTATGGATCAGATCGAGTGAAAAATTACAGCTTTTATTGATGTGCCATAAATATTCAAGTTCTGTTTCTTTGTCAATTATGTTTAAATCCTCGATAATTAAAGCCGAGAAGGATTCGGCTACACCAATAGGGTTTCGAAGATCGTGTGCAACCATACCAATATATCGGTTTTTCTCGAGATTGAGTTCTTGTAGCTTTTGATTGGCTATTTCCAACTCTCTGGTTTTTGTCTTTAATTGGGAATTAACAAGTTCAAGGCTTTTTTTCTCTTTTATAAGTTGGCGTTGGAGGTTGTTCACTTGCTGGTTTAGCTCGCTCAATTTAAGGTTGTTTTCGAATAGTTCGGGTACATTAGGTTCAGCAAAAACAAAAACCTGATCGGCTTGTTTGTAAACTTTGGCTAAAAGCACAAAACTGCTGTCGGCATAGTTGCCAATGGTTGTATAGCCTTCAAAAACTAAACCTTCGCCGGTGGTGAACGATTCGAATTGCGGGTTCACAAAGAAGTTTTGAGGTTGGAGTTCGGTTTCGTTTGTATTCAAATAATAACACATGGCG
>DAOSWJ010000277.1:0-4655 GCA_035380005.1 Prolixibacteraceae bacterium
TCATTACCCGTGGTAAACGCATCGATGGCGATGTAGAAAACCCGAAATACCCTTACCCGACAGCCAATAATCCGAGCGGAAACGGATATTTCGACTACGATCAAATCAGGCGCATCGAAATACAATCGAGGTTGTTGCTTGGCAAGGAGCAAAAAGTTGAAGAAAACTATTGCTGCGACCCCGGAGAATAAAACATAGACAATTCAAACATTTTTACTATTAACCTAAATAGCATAGCTGTTTTGTTTTTTTGCATAAACTGCAAGAACATACATGCTATATATCAATGTTTACATAAACAACAACTAGTTATATTTAATTAACCAAACTGTACATAATGGTTACACCGCTTACCCAACAGCCGCGCAAAAAAATCACCCAAAACACCCAACAAACATTAAACAATTACAAAATAATGCAACCAAGTAAAAAATTCATTGTCGTTGTATATGTTGATTAATTTATTCAAGAAAAATCTATTAAATGAAAAAAATTATTACCTCATTTCTTATCTGTTTATCATTATTTTGTAATGCACAAAAGGAAAACAAATCTCCTACCTTTAAATTCTCATATTTTGGTGAAATGATTACCCATCCCGGCTTAAAATTTGGGGTTGAACATCAAATATTTTTAAAGGAAAGTAGAAAAAAACAAAAAGAAATAAAACATCAAATAATTTCAAGTTTAAACATTGGTGGCTATACCCATTTCAAATTCAATAGTAATTTGTTTGTAAATACCGAAATAGGTTACAGACATACATGCTCCGGGGGATTTGTATATGAAACAATGATTGGAATAGGCTACTTACGAACCTTTCTAAATGGTAAAACTTATACAGTCACAAACAATGGAGGCATCTCTAAATTTTTTTTAGCAGGCAGCAATTCTTTCATGCCATCATTCTCATTAGGTTTTGGAGCCGATCTAAAAAACAAGAACAATAGCATAAAAGCCTGGTATATTAAACCAGTACTGTTTTTACAAATGCCCTACAATTCATCAATACTTCCCCATTTAGCAATTGAAACGGGTATAAATTTTCAACTAAACAAATAACCATGAAGAACTTATTTATTCCAATATTACTGCTTACAATGATTCTTATATCTTGCGAAAAGGAGTCAACCAACATCTATATTTCTGATCATCTTTTTTTACGCAGCAATAAAGCTGATATGCCAATATTTGTTGAAGGGAATTATGCATCGAAAGATTTTGTGATAGTTTTGCATGGAGGCCCTGGTGATGATATTCTTGTATTTAAAGAACTTTTCGGACCTTTTACTGACAAATTAGAAGAAAATTACGTAATGGTTTACTGGCAACAAAGATGTGCCGGCTCATCACAAGGAAATGTTGATTCAGAAAACATCCAACTATCAGATTATGTTACCGATATGGAAAAGCTAATTATTTTACTGAAGCACCAATATGGTAACGATATCAATGTTTACCTTATGGGACATAGTTGGGGCGGTGCACTGGGTTCAATGTTTTTGCTTAAAGACAACAATCAAATGAACATTAAAGGGTGGATTGAAATATGTGGCAACCACGATTTTCCTTTAACATTTCAATTGGAACAAGAAAAAATCATTGCAACCGGAAAAAACCAAATAGCTATTGGGAATAATACCGAAACGTGGAATAATTTGATTGAAAAAGCAAATAACTGTGATTTAAATACCATTGAAGGCAAACTGGCTATATATGTTTTAACCGATGAGGCATATAAACTAATGGTAAGTGTTGACTCTGTTATAATCAACGACTTCACTACAAAAGAGACTTTGGATGGCATATTTTTCCACCCTTACAACCCTTTTTCGAATATAGTGAATATGTTTGCCGGAGCAGCAGTAAATAAAGACTACATGGATCTTTCTCTAAACAATGATTTGCATAAGATTAAAATCCCATCATTATTTTTGTACAGCGAATATGATTTTACAGTACCGTCGAAACTTGGACATGAAGCTTTTGAACAAATTTCGACAAACAAAAAAGAATTCATAATACTTTATCATTCTGAACATTGGCCCATGAGAACAGAACCTGATAAATGCAGCAATGCAATCATATCTTTCATTGAAAAATACAAATAAGGTTAGTTCAAAAAAAATAAATCAATGAACTAAAAAACAAGTTTCCATTTTTGCCTATATCGAAAGTAGCATAGCTTTGCTGTTTTGTTATCTTTGCAAAAATTTTTAAAGAACACTTAAAATGAGTATCAGGGAATTGAGTGAACAGGAAATTATCCGCAGGAATTCGTTAACAAAATTGCGCGAGTTGGGCATCGATCCGTACCCCGCAGCCGAGTATAAAATCACCCACAGCACCGAACAAATAAAGAAGCATTTTGAAGCCAACAACGAAACATCGTTCGATGTAGTAATTGCTGGCCGAATGATGAGCCAGCGCATTATGGGCAAGGCTTCGTTTGCCGAGCTGCAGGACGAAAGCGGCCGCATTCAGTTGTACGTTAACCGCGACGAGATTTGTCCCGACGACGACAAAACCCTTTACAACGAAGTTTTCAAAAAATTGCTCGACCTTGGCGATATTATAGGCGTGAAAGGTTTTGTTTTCAAAACACAAATGGGCGAAATTTCTGTTCACGTAAAAGAACTTACCGTTTTAAGCAAATCGATACGCCCGCTTCCCGTTGTTAAAGAAAAAGACGGTCATACTTTCGATGCATTTACCGACCCCGAAATGCGCTACCGCCAACGTTATGTCGATTTAATTGTGAACCCACAGGTGCGCGATCATTTCAAAAAACGTACCGTGGTAATGAATACCATGCGCCAAATGTTCAACGAACGTGGTTACCTCGAAGTAGAAACACCTATCCTTCAACCCATACCAGGAGGAGCTGCAGCGCGTCCATTTATCACCCACCACAATGCACTCGACATTCCGCTTTACTTGCGTATTGCCAACGAACTGTATTTGAAACGTTTAATTGTTGGTGGTTACGAAGGTGTTTACGAATTTGCCAAAGACTTCCGCAACGAAGGGATGGACCGCACCCACAACCCAGAGTTTACCGTTATGGAAATTTATGTAGCTTACAAAGACTATAACTGGATGATGGACTTTACCGAAGAGATGATCGAGAAAGTAGCTTTGGCATTGCATGGCAACACTAAAGTTCAGGTTGGCGATAAAGTGATCGACTTTAAACGTCCGTTTAAGCGCATCAGCATGCTCGATTCGATTAAAGAGCACACCGGTTTCGACATAAATGGCATGAACGAACCCCAATTGCGCGAAGTTTGTAAAAAACTCGACATCGAAGTGGACGAAAGCATGGGCAAAGGAAAGCTGATTGATGAAATATTTGGCGAAAAGTGCGAAGGCAATTACATACAACCTACATTTATTACCGATTACCCAAAAGAAATGTCGCCGCTGTGCAAAAAGCACCGCGAAAACCCCGAACTCACCGAGCGTTTCGAGCTAATGGTGAACGGGAAAGAGCTGTGCAACGCTTATTCTGAGCTAAACGACCCTATCGACCAATTGGATCGTTTTCAGGAACAATTGAAACTTTCGGAGAAAGGCGACGATGAGGCCATGTTCATCGATATGGATTTTGTTCGTGCCTTGGAATACGGCATGCCGCCAACATCGGGTATGGGCATTGGCATCGACCGTTTGGTGATGTTCATGACCAACCAGCCTTCGATACAAGATGTGTTGTTTTTCCCGCAAATGAAGCCCGAGAAGAAAGCTGTTGAACTTAGCGATGAAGAAAAAGCGGTGTTGAATTTACTGAAAGCCACTTCGCCCATCGATTTGAACCTATTGAAAGAACAAGCCGGGCTGAGCAATAAAAAATGGGATCAGGCCATAAAAGGGCTCACCAAGCACAAACTGGCAAAGGTTGAAAAAACCGACGATGGACTTTTGGTGGAACTAGTATAAACAAAATCATTTTTGTACTTTTGCGGTTCATTTTCTGACAGGCAAACAACATGTTTACAAACTCGAAAATTGCAATTATCGGAAGCGGAAGCTGGGCCACGGCTTTGGCAAAAATCATTTTAACCAACGTGCCCTCCATTAACTGGTATTTCCGCAACCCCGACAATGTCGATTTCTTCAAAAAATACAGTCACAATCCAAGTTATTTGGGCGACGTATTTTTCGATACCGAACGCATCAACTTTTTTACCGATATCAACAAAATCTGCAAGCAAAGCGACATCATCATTTTTGCCATTCCATCGGCTTTTTTGTACAATGGGGTGAAGGATTTGAAGGTGGACATCAGTGGCAAGTTTGTTATTTCGGCCATTAAAGGTATTGTGCCGCAGGACAACCTCATTGTGGGCAAGTTTTTCAACAAACAATTCAATGTACCCTTCGATCAGATAGGCATTATTGCCGGCCCCTGCCATGCCGAAGAGGTTGCGCTGGAACGCTTGTCGTACCTTACAATTGCATGCCCCGATGTTAAAAAAGCACGCGCTTTTGCATTGCTTTGCGAATCGTCGTTCATAAAAGCACATATTTCTGACGATATTTACGGAACCGAGTATGCATCGGTGTTGAAAAACATTTATGCAATTTCAGCCGGAATATGCCATGGGTTACATTATGGCGATAACTTTCAGGCAGTGCTTATTTCGAATGCCATT
>DAOSWJ010000278.1:0-4583 GCA_035380005.1 Prolixibacteraceae bacterium
AGTCCACCAATTGCATAACCATCGGCATTGTATTGCTGTACATCCCTTGCCGATTGCTCCCTTAAATCGGGGTAAACACAACCTTGCACAATTGGGAAAAGCGTTTGATCGTATCCATATTTGGGACTAGTTTTATCCATTTGAACCACACACCTTTCGAGCCAACGATGAGTGAGCTCCATCGATTTTTTTGCATAATTATAATCGGCATCGCCCGGTGTGCACTCATCAAAAGCCATCACAATGTCGGCTCCAATGGTACGTTGAATATTGATTGCATTTTCGGGGCTAAACATATGGTACGAGCCATCGATGTGCGATTGAAACTTCACTCCTTCTTCGGTAAGCTTTCGGATATCGCCAAGCGAAAAAACCTGAAAGCCTCCGCTATCGGTCAAAATGGGTTTGTTCCATCCGTTAAATTTGTGCAGGCCGCCGGCTTCTTCAAGCACTTGCATACCCGGCCTTAGGTACAAATGATAGGTATTACCTAAAATAATTTGAGCCGCAATATCGTCGGCCAGTTCTTTCACATGAACCCCTTTTACCGAGCCGGCAGTGCCAACAGGCATAAATATTGGCGTTTCGATATTACCATGAGCAGTACTCAATACCCCAGCCCTGGCTTTCGAACCCGAATCGGTATGTTGAAGTGTAAATTCCATATTAAAGTTATTAAACGCACAAAAGTAAAAATAATTACCCTTTTACACGCAAAAGCATTAGTTTTGCCCCGTAATAGTTTAGCAAACTTCGCAAAGCATTTAATCAAGTGGAAATTATTAAAAAATATTTCGATAATTTAAGCAGCGATCAGCTTCAAAAATTTGAAGCAATGGGGCCGCTTTATACCGAATGGAACAGCAAAATTAATGTGGTATCGCGAAAAGACATCGACGAACTTTACACACGACACATACTGCACTCGCTGGCCATTGCCAAAGTAATTACATTCAGACCCGGCACCCAACTGCTCGATGTAGGGTGTGGCGGAGGATTTCCCGGCATTCCGCTTGCGGTTATGTTTCCCGAAGTACAATTTACCCTTGTCGATTCGATTGGAAAAAAAATTAAAGTAGTAAACGAAATTGCATCAAGCCTACAATTAAATAATGTAAAAGGTATTAACCAACGAGCCGAAACGCTGAAACAAAAATTCGATTTTATTACCAGCAGGGCTGTAACAGCTTTTCCGGGCTTTGTTTCGCTCACCTCAAAACTAATTTCGGGCAAAAACAACAACAGCATGCCCAATGGTATAATTTACTTAAAAGGTGGCGATTTTGACGACGAACTGGCACCTTTTAAAAGCAAGGCAGAGATTTTCGACATCAGCTGGTTTTTTAAAGAACCCTTTTTCGAAACAAAAAAAATTATCTACTTGCCTTTATAACAACACATAAAGTGCTACGAAGTAATTTTTTACAAAAATTCGTAAAAAAAGTTTTTTACAGTGGAAAAAACATTTATTTTTGCACTCCGTTTTGCAAATGATAAAAATAAGCATTAAAAATATACTGAGATGACAAAAAGAACATTTCAACCTTCAAATAGGAAAAGAAAGAACAAGCACGGATTCCGTGAAAGGATGTCGACTGTAAATGGCCGCAAAGTATTGAAAGCTCGCAGGGCCAAAGGAAGAAAAAAATTAACCGTTTCGGACGAACCACGTCACAAACGTTAATATTTTCTTTTAAAAAAGCATTTACACGGCAAGGTGAAGATTTGTTTCTTTGCCTTTTTGTGTTTGTATAAACTATGTTTTTCGACATCGATGCAAGGTTACCCGAAAAACAAAGTTATTTTTGCTGAAACATATTTTTTGGGCTATGAGTTTAAAGATATTCTTAAAAAGCAAACAGTTTTGGATACATTTGGTGTTGATTTTATTTACGATTTCGGTATTTGTTTACCTTTCGTTATTGTTCCTAAAATCATACACACATCATGGCAAATCGCTTTCGGTGCCCGATTTTTCGGGTTATACCGTTGAACAATCCGAAATGGTAGCCAAAGAATTCAACCTTCGTTATCAGGTAATCGATTCGGTGTATGTACCAAATGCAACCCCGGGAACAGTATTGTCGCAACAACCTGTGCCTAACGCAAAAGTAAAGCAAGGCCGCACCATCTATTTTACAATGACGGCCATTTCGCCCGAAAAAGTTAAACTGCCGGTTGTGGTCGATGTATCGTTGCGTGAGGCACAAAGCAGGCTCGAAAATGCCGGTTTAAAGCTCGGTGCTGTTGAATACCGCCCATCGGAATTTCTCAATTTAGTGCTCGACAGCCGCTTAAACGGACAAAGCTTACCGCAAGACACTTTTTTGGCTAAGGGCACAGCTATAAATCTGGTGGTTGGGAAAGGCCTTAGTAACGAAACGACACAAATCCCCAACCTTTACGGATTATACCTTAACGAAGCAAAAGAAAAAATTTACAATTTAAGCCTCAATACCGGTGTACTTGTTTACGACCAATCGGTTTCAACCCCCGAAGATTCGGCCAACGCTCGTGTTTGGAAGCAAAGCCCACCATTTATTTTAAACGAAGAAGTTGAACTGGGCATCTCTGTCGATTTGTGGCTTACCATCGACATTGAAAAACTGGGCGACACCGAACTGATGAACATACAGAACGACTCGATTATGGAACTAAACGACTCGTTATTTATAATGCCCGACACAAACAATACTATTCAATAACAAAACCAATGCACGAAAATTTCGACGACACCGAAGAACTCGACGACAATAATTTATACGAACATTTCAGGTTTGAAGCCGACGCCGGGCAGAAAACAATGCGCATCGACAAGTTTTTGGTCAATCGCATGGAAAGCACTTCGCGAAACCGCATACAGCAAGCAGCCGATGCGGGCAGCATAATGGTTAACGGCCAGCAAGTTAAATCGAATTACAAAGTAAAACCCTGCGATATTATCAGCATTGTGCTCGACTACCCTCGCCGTGAGCTCAAAATCATCCCCGAAGATATTCCGCTCGATGTGGTTTATGAGGACGATCAACTGATGGTGATCAACAAACCCGCAGGATTGGTCGTTCACCCCGGTCACGGTAATTATTCGGGAACCTTGGTTAATGCGTTGGCCTATCGTTTTCAAAACCTTCCGCTTTTTAACGCCGACGACCCTCGGCCCGGCTTGGTTCACCGAATAGACAAGGACACCTCGGGACTACTGGTTGTGGCTAAAACCGAGTTGGCTAAAAACCATTTGGCCTTACAGTTTTTCAACAAAACATCGAAACGAAAGTATCAGGCTATTGTGTGGGGCTGCCCCAAAGAACAAGAAGGAACCATTACTGGCCACATTGGACGTAGCCTGAAAAACCGTCAGGTGTTTACCGTTTTCGAAGACGAAAGCTATGGAAAACATGCTGTTACACACTACAAACTCATCGAAGATTTTGGCTATGTATCGATGGTTGAATGCCGACTCGAAACTGGCAGAACCCACCAAATAAGGGTACACATGCAACACATTGGCCATCCGCTGTTTAACGACTCAACCTATGGTGGCGATAAAATACTGCGCGGCACAACATTTACAAAATATAAACAGTTTGTCGATAACTGTTTCAAAATATGCCCCCGACAAGCACTTCATGCAAAAACATTGGGTTTTGTTCATCCAACTACAGGCAACGAAATGCTTTTCGACTCGGAACTTGCTACCGACATGCAACAATTGGTTGACAAATGGCGCAACTACACCGCAAACCGCATCGACGAATAAAAAATTCAACTTAAACAATATGATACTCGACCGCATTGAAAATTACAGCCTATACTCAGGCTTGGGAAATAACATCAAAAAAGGTTTCGATTTTTTGGCAAAAACCGATTTGTCGAAATTCGAAGTAGGCAAATATCCTGTCGATGGCGAAAATATGTTTTTGTTAATTAACGAATACGAAACCAAAAGTAAAGCCGAATGCAAATTGGAATCGCACCAAAAATACATCGACATACAGTTAATGCTTGAAGGCAGCGAAGTAATGGGCTACGTTGCCAAAAACGAACAACAACCTACCGAAAATTTTCTTGCCGAAAAAGACCTGTTGTTTTACAACGAACCTGCCACATTTTTTGAAGTAAAACAAGGCGAATTTGCCCTCTTCTTCCCTACCGACCTGCATCAACCAGGCATTTCGGTAAGCACTAACCAAAAAGTAAAAAAAGCTGTACTGAAAATTAAATCAAAAGAATAAGCAATTGAAAAATTTGCTACCTTTCAACTATATTTTCCAATCGAACAAAACAACATAACACACTGATTGATTAAACATTAAATAAATCATTCACACTAAAAACCACAGTTATGGGAAAAGAAAAAAGCATTCAAAAGGGGCACGAGAAAAAAGCTCCAGAGAAATCGTTAAAAGAAAAACGATTGGCCAAAAAGATGAAAGAAAAATCGAGAATGGACTAAAACAGGTCATTCAACCGATGCAGACAAAACCCTGACACAATTTGTGCCGGGGTATTTTTTTCAAAATAATCGAATCGCTTCTTTTTTTATCTTTGGTTATGTATGTCCAACTAAATTTAATGATTATGAA
>DAOSWJ010000279.1:0-1255 GCA_035380005.1 Prolixibacteraceae bacterium
TCGATTATTCAATCCGGCAAATTTGCACTTGAAGACTACAACAACTGGTTCAAAATATACTATCCGGGCAACTCAATGGTCGAAAGTATATTCGAAATCCAGTTCAACGATAATTACGACTCGCAGGAAAACCCGTTTTATAAAGATATGATTCCTGTTATTGGGTCTGCAAAAATAAGTTTGAAAACCACTGCCGCAAGCACACTTTTTAATACTCAAGATATCAGGAGGTTTGGAACAAAATCCCCTACATGGAA
This sequence comes from Prolixibacteraceae bacterium, assembly GCA_035380005.1. Lineage (GTDB taxonomy): Bacteria > Bacteroidota > Bacteroidia > Bacteroidales > Prolixibacteraceae > Roseimarinus. The sequence goes on from DAOSWJ010000279.1 coordinate 258, forward strand.
ATACCAGGGAATTGATCCGCAATCGACAACAAGACGAACCAACACCCAGCGCGATGCAAACATTATTTATTATCGCTATGCCGATATATTATTGATGAAAGCAGAAGCCTTAACCGAAATGAATTCACTTATTGAAGCCAATGCGCTTTTGAGGCAAGTTGTTGAAAGGATTGGTTTCTCGCACATCGAAATTGCCAGCAAAAACGATCTTCGTAAGGCGATTATCGACGAAAAAGGACGCGAATTTGTATTCGAAGGAAAACGCTGGTTCGACCTGTTGCGTTATGCAAAGCGCAATAAATTCGAAAACAAACAAATAATAATCAACATGATTTTGTCGGGGGCCGATGTTAAACAACAAGCCATTTTGCGTACCCGTGTTTACGACACCATGAGCTATTATTTGCCCATACCCGAAAGGGATTTGCTATACAATAACCAACTGGTACAAAACCCATTTTACGACCGTTAAAAATTACTGCTATGAAACAAAATATCAACATAAAACTAGTTGAACTAAGCCTGGCAATGCTGCTATTTATAGGTATTATGGCAGCTTGTGACCCCGAAGTTATTGAGTGGAAACCCAAATCGGATCAAAAGGTGATTTCCAATTTCATTGCCGACTCGAGCAAATATTCCGAGTTTAATACAATGCTCGTAAATACCGACCTCGACGCATTTTTGGCAATCAGGGGACCTTATACACTTTTCTTGCCTAACAACGATGCAATGCAAGCATACTACACCAATAAAAATATTAATGGCCTTAGCGACATCGATATTGAAACACAGAAGCAATTGATATTTAACCACATTTTACTCGCCGAAATCAATGCCAACGATATAGGTTTAGGCTCGATAAAAGAGCCCAATGCTTTGCTCGACAAAATTGCAACCGAATTCGATGGCAGCGACATAGTGTTAAACAGGGTAGCAAAAGTGGTAAAACGAAATATCAAAGCATCAAACGGTTTAATACACGAAATTGATTATGT
>DAOSWJ010000279.1:1355-4561 GCA_035380005.1 Prolixibacteraceae bacterium
GGACAATATTACCGACATTAACAATGGATTTTATCAATTTATTGAATACCATTGCCTCGACGGTGCATTCTTCTTGTCCGATTTCGAAACCCAACTCTACCCTATCCTGTCGTTCAACAACAACATATTGGTTACCATCGACAAGGATTACATGCTCAACTTCAGCAAAACTGACTCAAGTTATACCGGCTTTATCATTGAGCATTCAAATATCCCTTCGCGTAACGGAGCATTGCATACCTTAAACGATTTGCTGGTTGTTGAAGACCCCGAACCGGTTGATATTATATTCGATGTATGTGAACAGTTCGAATTAATGCAAGGCGACTATTACCGTAAGTATTACATGAAATTTTACGATGGCGAAAACACTTTCAAAAACGTAAAATGGGAAGGCGACTATCTGCAATATTATTTCAAAGACCACGATACATTTGTAGGCCTTAGTAACGACGATTGTTTACAAATGATAGGTTTTTGGTGGCTAGAAGTTACTACACCAAAAGTAATGAAAGGAAAATACTCGTTAACTGGACACCTTTTAGGCGAACGAGCCTGCGATGTTTATGTCGATGGTGTTAAAGTTAAATACATAAGGTTTGAAGACGATGTTCGTACACCTTGGGGCGATTTTGAATGGTCCGAAACTACAGAACACACAATCAGGCTGGTGGCCAAATCGTATTCAACTGTTTTTTGGGATACCATTGAGCTTACACCAATTACTGAATAATCATCCAAAACAAAAATTTGTATTGAAATGACAAAAAGAACATGCATTAACATATACCTGGCAACAATACTTATACTATTGTTTGTTTCAGGAGCAAAAAACGCTTATTCCCAAAACAACATCAACATTGCAAAGGGGGTAATCGTTGAGGCGGGTACAAAAGCTCCCTTGCAACATGTTGCCGTTTCGGTTGCATCAACAGGAACATTGGCAATTAGTAACGAAAATGGGGAATTTACAATTGCAGTACCCAACTACGAAGTTGAACTGATTATCGATTTGCCCGGTTACACTAAAAGACAAATATTTCTGAACAAACAAAAAAGTATTACAATTACATTAGTACCTGAGCAATTCAAATCGTTCGACAAGAACTATAACCGTCCATTGGGCAGCAAAACGGCAAAAGACGAGACCTATGCTGTAAGTCCGGTTGAAGCCGAAGCACTTAGCTTAAGCAATGCAGCTTCGTTCGACGATGCCTTGCAAGGCATTGTTCCCGGTTTACATGTAGTACGCCAATCGGGTTTACTCGGACAAAAATCGTTCATCAACATCAGGGGCTTTAATTCACTGGTTGGCAGCAACGAACCTTTGCTAATAATCGACGGAATGATTCACGATTACAATTACGCAAAATATGGCGTAATGGAAGGATCAAACCTCAACCCCTTCGATATAGTTGACATTGACGATATTGCCGACCTAACGGTTATCCGTAACGGCGAATCACATTTGGGATCGGCCGCTTCGAATGGAGTAATTTATTTAAATACCGAGCAAAAAAGCGAAGCCAGTACCTTAATTAAAATTTCGGCATATTCGGGTATCGTTTTCGAACCTAAAAAACTCGATGTATTAAGTGCCGGAAAATTCAACGAATACTATAACAATTACCTGAGTCAAGAAAACATTTCCCAAGCAATAAAGGAAAGTGCTTTCTCGGAATATTTCGGCCCTAATGCCAACAAATACAAATACGACAACAATACCAACTGGCAAAACGAAATTTATAAACCCGGCATATTGCAAAAATATCATATCTTCCTGAAAGGGGGCGACGACATTGCCACTTACAACATTTCGGCTGGTTTTATTAACCACGACGGATCGCTAATTGGCACCAGTTATAACAGGTTTAATTTAAGGGTAAACGGACGAATTAATATTTCTGATAAATTTTCGGTCACCCCTAACGTAAAACTTTCACTTGGCGATACTTACTCAAGCAACATGGGGCCAACAACTGCCTGGAACCCTGTTGTTTCGGCATTGTTAAAGCCTGCAATTATGGCACCTAACGCCCGCGATTTAATTACCGGACAAACACTTCCCTACCTCGAAGATGTAGGCGTTTTTAATGTTAGCAACCCTGTGGCAATTGTTAACAACGCAATTGGAATTAACCGAAATTATCACTTCCTGAGCAGCGTTCAAGCCAACTATAAGTTCAACGAAAATTTTTCGATATCGAACATATTGGGTTTAAACTTTAACAACTCGCGTGAGAATATTTTCATGCCCGATAAAGGTTTGGTCCAAATCGACTCGGCAGCTAACTCGCCAAAAGATTTTGTTTATGAATTTCGTTCAACCCAAAATCATTTAACACTTAATTACAATAAGAAAACCGACGAAGGACAAACTTTGAACATTAACGCCGGTATGCGTTATTTAAACAACACTTACAAACACAACATTGTAATTGACCTCAACACACCTTCCGACGATTTCAAAAACCTCGGACAAGGTTCAAAGTACAACTACCTGCGCAAATCGTTGGGCGATAACCGCGACCTTACATGGGTATCGGTATTTGCAAACGGCGATTACAGCATTAAAAACAAGTACTTTTTAAATGCAAACCTTTCGGTTGATGCAAGTTCGGCGCTTAACGCAAAAAATCGCTACAACGTATTTCCTTCGTTAAGTGGGGCATGGCGTTTATCATCGGAGGAGTTCATGGCCGATAACGATAATATCGAAGACCTGAAACTACGTGCTTCGTGGTCGATGAGCGGCAACATGTTTACTAGTGTTTACGATTACTCTAAACTGTACTACACCGAAAGCAGGCTAAATGCAACAGGTGTACTGGTTCGCGAAGCCGTTCCGAACGAAAACCTTAAACTCGAAAAAAATTCGATGTTTAACATCGGTATCGACTATTCAGGCAAGCAACAACAAACAACTTTGCATGCCGATTTATTCTTTGCATCAACGCACAACCTGATTATCAGGCAAGAACTTCCACCAACCTACGGTTATACCGAATATTACGATAACGGAGGAAAACTTGCCAATTATGGTGCCGAAATAGGTTTCGAAAATTGGAGGAAAATTGGCAATGTAACCTGGACCAATAATCTTACTGCCAATACAAGCTTCTCGATGGTTACAAAACTCGAATTCATTAACACCGAAATGGAGAACATAATCACTAATGTTGAAGGCGCATCGTACATTACTTCGG
>DAOSWJ010000280.1:0-2010 GCA_035380005.1 Prolixibacteraceae bacterium
GCAACAACAAAATTAAAATCTTCTTTTTCAATATATTCTTTAACAACTTGAGGCATTCCCCCTATAGCGAGATAATGATAGTAATAGTCGAGGAATTTTGAATGGAGCGAGAATTCCAGGTTGTTTTGAAAGTGTTCTTCAATGAGCTTACTCCCTGATTTTTGACCCATTGCCCACAGGAACTCTTCAAAATCGAGCGGGTACATGTTTATTTTCTCTATCTTCCCAACCGGATACGAATATTGACTTCGATTAACGACAACACCTAATAAGCTTCCTGCGGCAATAATGTGGAATTCGGATGCATCTTCATTAAAATATTTCAACGAAGTCAATGCCTGTTCACAAGCTTGTATCTCATCGAAAAATATTAACGTTTTTTCCGGCGCAATGGTTTTACCTGCCAATACCGAAAGCTCTTGCACAATACGCACAGGATTCAAGTCGCGCTGAAAAATAAAGTGCAATTCGGGGTTGCTTTCAAAATTGAAATAAGCCACATTATTATAGTTGCTGTTGCCAAAAGAAAGGATGGAATACGTTTTTCCAACCTGCCTTGCACCAACAACCATCAGAGGCATTCTTTCCGGCGACTTTTTCCATGAAGAGAAGTATGTTTCAATTTTACGTTTCATTAAGTGTGCTTATGATGCATTAATTGGTTCTAATTAGTGCAAATATACAACACTAAATGGAGCGTGGCTAATATTGTTGTAATTTTCGAGTTCATAAGTCTTTAAATTCATGAGTTCATAAGTTAAAACTTTACAAGAGATACTTATGCACCTATGCACTTTGCACTCATGCACTATAGATTAATAAAATTCTCCAATATCCGCGCGCCCACTTTTTGGCTTTTCTCAGGGTGGAATTGCGTGGCGTAAAAGTTGTCTTTGTGCAAAGCCGCGCTGAATGGGTTGATGTAATCGCAGGTTGCTGCGGTGTGTTCGCCTACTTCAACATAATAGGAATGAACAAAGTACACAAACTGGTTTTCCAAATCGGGCGTGAGTATGGCACTGTTCAGGTTATAGATGTTGTTCCAGCCCATGTGAGGCACTTTTGTCACAAATTCTTGTCCTGGTGCGGGTTGAAAGCGTTTCACCTTTTCGTCGAAAATACCAAGGCACTCCACGTCGCCCTCTTCGCTGTGGGCGCACATGAGCTGCTGCCCAAGGCAAATACCCAAAACAGGTTGCTTCAAACTGCGGATCAGCTCGTCGAGTTTGTGATCGCGCAAATAAGCCATAGTGGTACTCGCTTCTCCCACACCAGGGAATATTACTTTATCGGCTGCACGAATTTTGTCGGGATCAGCAGTTATTTCAGCTTTAACACCCAAACGCATCAGGGCATTGTTTACCGATTCGATGTTGCCCGCGTTGTATTTGATTATTACGATGTTCATTTTTTGAGTTCTTGGGTTCCTGAGTTCCTAAGTAAAATACAAAGGTGCTAAGGAGCTATGTTTTTATTTCAATAATTCTTCAATTACCTTCTTCATCTCATTAAATTCTTCTTCTTTGAAGAGGCGGGTCATGAAAACGATTTTTCCGTCTTTATCGACAATGATGTTGCGTGTAACCCCTGCATTTTGCTCGGCAAATGTGTAGAAGATTTTTCCATCCAAATCGAGTGCGAGAGGGTAGGTGATGTTTGTTTGTTTTTGAAAGTCAATCACTTTCTGCTTGTCTTCTTTTAAGTCGATACCGTATAGTGCAAAATTCTTGTTGCTTTTGTGCTTTTGCCAAATATCTTTTTCGATATGCGGCATTTCTTTGCGGCACACTCCGCACCAACTGGCGGTAAATTGCAGCATCACTACTTTTCCGCGCAATGCTTTCATGCTGGTTTTGGTGCCGTCGGGAAGAACCAAATCAAAATCGGGAACGGTTTGCCCAAGTTTTACGATATAGCCGTAATCGACTGGTATTTCCTTTTGAAAGGATTGAGAGAAACTAGTTTCAAAAATTAATAAGCTAATAATAAATAAAAAATACCTCATGGATT
>DAOSWJ010000280.1:2110-4522 GCA_035380005.1 Prolixibacteraceae bacterium
AAACTAGTTTCAAAAATTAATAAGCTAATAATAAATAAAAAATACCTCATGGATTAATTTTTTTCGTTTGATGTTAGGAAAGAAAAAGCCTATCGATTGTTTCAACCAATGAAAAAGTTTTCTCAATTAAGGGATGAATTGTTTCTTTATCAAAGAATTGAAAATCCTGATAATCTCCTTCTTGTCTCTTGTTGAATAAATTATTATACAATTGCCCAATGCTTTTATCGATTAAGCTATTTTTAATGAAATACATGTGAAAATTACTTTTTACCCCACTGTGTGTTGTAACCAAAATCTCATTTTTCACCATTAAGGCTGAGACTGCATAAAATGCAGCATAGTATAATCTATTCGCAACGGTATTCCAATGTCCAGAATTCGCTAATAATTTTGCCTCATCAATTGATTCATAGGCTCTGGCAAGCCTGTATTTGACCAAATCATCCCTGCTTTGTTTCATAGTCTAATTCCTTCTTTTTGGATGATCTTATATAAAGGAGTAATATTCAGTTCTTCCCAACAATTTTTCTGGTGAATTATTGAACTCACAACTTCATTGCTTTCAAGTTCAAGATCGAACAAATTATTACGAATTATTTCTTTAAAGTCTTCCGTTGCTTTCTTTTGAAGTAATATTAGAAAATCCCAGTCCGAGGTTGATTTGAAATCGCCACGGGCTCGTGAACCAAAAAGCATAATCTCAGCATCGTTATCGAGACTAATGATACGTTCTTTTACTTCATTTAGAAAATCTTCTTTGTCCATCATGTCAACAAAATTACAAAATCTATGTAAGTCAATCAACTAAACACAACCGTACGGTTGTTGTAAACCAGTATCTTCCGTTCGATGTGTTTGTTCACCGCTTTTGAAAGAACAATTTTTTCGAGATCGCGGCCTTTGGCTACCAAATCGTTTACGGTGTCTTTATGGCTAATACGTGCTACGTCTTGTTTAATTATTGGCCCGGCATCTAATTCGGGTGTAACGTAATGACTGGTTGCCCCAATAATTTTTACACCACGCTCGTGTGCTGCATGATAAGGCTTTGCACCCACAAAGGCTGGTAAAAACGAATGGTGTATGTTGATGATTCTATGCGGATAGTGGGTGATAAAATCGTCACTTATAATTTGCATGTAGCGGGCAAGCACAATAAAATCGATTTTGTGCTCTTTCAATAAGGCCAGCTCTTTAGCTTCCTGTTCGGCTTTGTTTTCTTTATTGATAACAAAGTGATGATACTCAATTCCAAAACCATCGGCAATGGGTTGCATATCGGGGTGATTGCTGATAATGAGTGGTATCTCAACATCCCACTCGCCGGCAGTGTAACGGGCCAAGAGGTCGAACAGGCAATGCGACATTTTCGACACAAAAATTGCCATGCGGGGCTTTTCTTCCGAGAAATGAATATTGTAAGTCATTTCGTATTTATGTGCCAAAAGGGTATCGAAGTAGTCAGATATTTTCTCTTTGGGGATGGTGAAGTTTTCTAACTGCCATTCAACACGCATGTAAAAAAGCTTTTCTTCACGGTCGACATGTTGGTCGAGGTAAAGAATGTTACCATTATTTTTATTTATAAATTCGGTCACTAACGCCAGCAAGCCTTGCTTGTCGGGGCAGTGCAACAGCAAAATTGCTGTGTTCTTAGGTTCTGTTTTCGGTTGTATTCGTTTCATAATGTTTCGATTATAGGACCCCTTTGGTACTTGGCAGTTCGAAATTAAACACATCTTTCTTAATTGCCATTTTGATGGCTTTTGCCAAGGCTTTAAAAATACCTTCTATTTTATGGTGTTCGTTTTGTCCTTCGGCTTTTATGTTAAGATTACACTTGGCTGCATCGCTAAATGATTTAAAGAAATGGAGGAACATTTCGGTGGGCATGTCGCCAACGCGTTCGCGCTTAAAATCGGCATCCCATACCAGCCACGGACGGCCTCCAAAATCGAGTGCCACCTGTATGAGGCTGTCGTCCATGGGCAGGCAGAAACCATAACGTTCAATGCCGCGCTTATTGCCCAGTGCTTTTAAAAAAGCTTCGCCAAGTGCCAATGCTGTATCTTCAATCGTGTGGTGCTCATCCACTTCGAGGTCGCCTTTTACAATCACTTTCAGGTCGATTCCTGAGTGGCGGCCAATTTGCTCCAACATGTGGTCGAAAAACCCCAGTCCGGTTGATATTTCGGTTTTGCCCGTACCGTCAAGGTCGAGCCAAATATCGATATCGGTTTCTTTGGTAGTGCGTTTCACTGTGGCGGTACGGTCGGTTTTGGCTACTTCGGCATATACCTCGTCCCAGTTGGTGGTTTTGAGTACACAAACCTCGTGCAGACCTTTGTCGGCAAGCAGCTCGTCGGGTTCGTTGCTTAGCCATATAGCTTTGCAGCCCAGGTTTTTGGC
>DAOSWJ010000281.1:0-4520 GCA_035380005.1 Prolixibacteraceae bacterium
GCAAATATCGAAACAGGTGAACGCACAAATCTTTTTAATAATTTTGAAGAAAGTGCTCAAGGCATAACCTGGTCGGCCGATGGTGAGTCGATTTATTTTATTTCGGATATTCAGGCTACCGACGAAATATTTAAAATAAATGTTATTGATCATGAAATTACGCGCATTACTAATGGGGTGCATAATTATAAATCGATACAAATTGCCGGCAACTATTTGGTAGCTCGTAAACAATCAATGTCGTATCCCGATGAGCTGTTTATGGTTGATCCAAACGATGGTAGCGACAATCCAATTACCCAGGTCAATAAACCAATTTTCGATCAGCTTGAACTTGGAAAGGTTGAAAAGCGTTGGGTGAAAACTACCGACAACAAGGACATGTTGGTTTGGGTAATTTTACCCCCTAATTTCGATGCTCAGAAAAAATATCCTGCTTTGCTTTATTGCCAAGGTGGGCCACAAGGAACTGTAAGCCAGTTTTGGTCGTATCGTTGGAATTTTCAGTTAATGGCAGCCAACGATTACATTATTGTTGCACCAAATAGGCGAGGTTTGCCTGGCTTTGGAATGGAATGGCTTGAACAGATCAGCAAAGACTATGGTGGCCAAAATATCCAGGATTACTTGTCGGCAATCGACGATGTGGCCAAAGAATCTTATGTTGATGCTCGGAAGCTAGGTGCTATTGGCGCTAGTTATGGAGGTTTTTCAGTTTTCTATCTGGCAGGTCATCATCAAAAAAGGTTCAGTGCTTTTGTGTCGCATTGTGGTATTTTTAATTTTGAGCAAATGTATGCTACTACCGAAGAAATGTGGTTTGTAAATTGGGATTTGGGTGGCCCTTGGTGGGACAAAGATAATTTAGTTGCTCAGCGATCGTATTCTTTTTCACCACATAAATTCGTCGATAATTGGGATACGCCCATTTTGGTTATTCATGGCGAAAATGATTATAGGATTCCTTATACCCAGGGTATGGCAGCTTATAATACTGCCATTATGAGAGGAATACCAGCTCAGTATTTGCATTTTCACGATGAAAACCACTGGGTACTTAAACCACAAAATGGTCTTTTATGGCACCGTACTTTCTTTAACTGGTTAGATAAATGGCTTAAATAATATTGTTATACATTAGTGTGTTTTGATGAATGTGTGATATTAATTGATAAAAGTCATGTTAATGGTGACGAAACCAACTTTTTTTTACATTAATGCGAAAAAAATATTGAAATATTTTGCAGGAATTAAAAAACGAATTATATTTGTGGCATAATATCAAAGCAAGGATATTAAAAAATAAAGATTTTTTTTTTGGTGGTGTTTTAGTTTAAGAGGGGAACGAAATGGCTCAGCAATCTGCTGGGCCGTTTCTATTTTAATACGTACCCAAAATTTTTCTCGAATTATGAATTTAAGATTGCCTTGGATTGATCCGAATCCATCAAAATTTTTTGCATAAAAAAAGGAACCCGAAATGGATTCCTTTTTTGTGGGCGGTGAGGGATTCGAACCCCCGACCCTCTGGGTGTAAACCAGATGCTCTGAACCAACTGAGCTAACCGCCCGTGCACTTGTTTTTCAAAGGCGCTGCAAATATAAATCAATGTTTTTTACCTGCAAACATTTTGTGTGTTTTTTTAATAAAAAAAATCAAAAAAAAAGAGGCTTTTCTGCAAAGCCTCTGATTATCAAAATTGTGTTTTCTTACTCTTGGAGCATTAATTCTTTAGCCCTTTCCAATATTGCATCGTCATCGAGTAAAACAACGCCTCCGTCGGGGCCTGGTTCCATGTGTATGCCTACCGATTTGCCATTAATGTAGTTGGCTCCTCCAAAATAATTTCTGACGGTTTCGACTTCAACATTAAACTCGCTGGCCAGTTGCTTCATCGTGCCGTCAGGTAAACTGTCTTTGATTTTTCGAAGCTCATTGAATGTTATTTTTTTTGTCATGGCATAAAATTTTATTGGTTAGAAAATAACGATTACTTTACAATTAGAATCCATAAAATTAAAAGAATATTTGAAATGAAAAAGTGCTTTATAATATGTAATCGATTTTTTTTTGATTTTTTAGTACTTGTTTTATGTTTTGTTTGTGCAATGATTACTTAGCCGAAGGTTTTTAGGCTGGTTGTTGTTTTTTTAAAAATCAAATTTTAACAAATATTAATAAATTGAGTAGTTGAATGTGTTTTGTGTTTTGTAAATAGCTTGTTGAAGTGATGGCCTGAAGTTATATTTTACAATTCTTGTATTTTCGCGCGATGGAAATGTTCTGTTTGTCATTATCAAGATTGACATTCCGTTTTGAGGGTCGCTCCATGCAAATGTTCCGCTAAAACCAGTGTGTCCAAAACTTAGTGGGCTTACTTCGGGTGCCGGATAAGCATCTTTTAGTTCTTTTTTTGCGTTATCGATATATGGTTTGTCGAAACCTAAAGCTCGTCTGTTGTCGTTATTTTTATATGGAACCGTGTTGAATAAATCGAAAGTTTCAGGTTCGAAAAGGCAGAAATCACCATAGTTTCCTTTGTTCAAATAGAATTGCATAATTTTAGCCAAGTCGTTGGTTGTGCCAAATAAGCCTGCATTTCCCGAAACACCTCCAAAAAGAGCGGCCGTTTCGTCTTGAACAAAGCCTTGGATTTTTTCTTTCCGAAAATGTGAGTCAATTTCGGTTGGAACAAATTGTTCGATAGGATAGAAACGATAAGGATTATAGCAAACTGTAGTGGCTCCAATAGGTAGAATAAAAGCTTTTTGGTGAGTCTGTTCGTAATTGGCAGAGTATATTTCATTTATCAAGTAGGGAAAAATAAGAAAGCCCAAATCGGAGTACACATATTTCTTTCGTTTTAGCAATTCGCTTTCATATATTTTCTGTTGCATTTCTTGTTTAAAATCATTTTTCAAGAAAAGTTTTGAAGATATCCTTACTGGGTATTTTGCCGAAGGACGTGTGTTGATGTACTTCCTTCGATATTTCCCATTATCTTTTACAATATTCAAATGAAATGGTATCCACGATTGCAAACCTGCTTGATGGGTAAGTATTTCGCGAAGGGTGATTGATGCCTTGTCGGTGTCGGAAAAAGGTTTCCAGTAATTGCTGAATGGACTATCGAGCTGTATTTTTTCATCTTCGGTAAGTTTCATTATAAAAGGTAACGGTCCAGCAATTTTGCTTATCGATGCCCAATCGTACAAATGTTCCTTGGTAAGTGGAGTAGTGTTTTCGTAAGTTAAATGCCCATAACTTTCGTGAAAGATTACTTTGCCGTTTTTGGCAACAAGAACTTGGCAACCAGGAAAAATAGTGTCACTAATGCCGCGATTAACAAACGAATCGATGACCGATTTTAGCCGGTTGCTGTCAATTCCTTCCTCTTCGGGGATGGTGTATTTTAGTCGTCCGTTTTTTTTTATTTCAAGACCAAATCCCTCGGGTAAATTATTATTAATGGTAACCGGTAGCGTACTGTTATTGTCGATTGCACCAAAGATCAATTGTGCAGCATAGTCCATTCCCCAATAATTCTCGCCATAAGTAATTAAAACGACATTCGACTTTTCAACGTTATCGATGTGTTGAAGTGCATAAGGATTGCCAAAATGAGCAATTATTGTGTTGGGGAGTTTAGTTAGTGCATCGATAGTTTTTTTGTGCAAAGGCGTGATCCCGTATTGCTGTGGCGCTGTTAATCGGGTTGAATGGATGCCAGCAATTACAAGGTTGTAGTTTTTTAATGCCGATAAAACTTTGTCAATCTCTTCGTTGCTTGAATTCAATGGCAATATAAATTGATCCATTTCCATGTAACTTTGAAGCCTATTTTGGAAAGTGCTGATATTATCTTTCCCAATTGCCAACGATGCTATGCGTAATGTGTCGAGCCTTTGTAGTGGAATTAACTGTTTGTTGTTTTTGATTACAGTGATTGTTTGTTCGTAAAGCCTGCGGGCAGTTAGTTGATACATGGGTTTGTTGATTTTTTGGGAAAGGTTATCGGTGTTTACTGCCCGGTAATTGTTTAACCCCAACCAATGTTTCGCAAGTAATACTTTTTTGCATTTCCGATTGATAAGTTCTTGGGAAATATCGCCATTATCAATAGCTTTTTTTACCGCATCGATTACAATGTCGGGGTTGAGGACAAATTCAATAACATCGACACCGGCTTTAAGCGCTTTTACAGCAGCTTCGCCCTCTGTATAATGCTTGGTAATCCCTTTCATGTTCATTCCATCGGAAAATACGAGGCCAACAAAGCCCAGCGAGTCGGTTAAAACATCCGACATAATTTTTTCGGAAAGGGTTGCAGGTAAGCCCGAATTGTCGATGCCGCTCATGTTAATGTGGGCTGTCATTATTCCTGATATTCCGCTGTCGATACATGTTTTGAACGGGGCGAAGTCAACACTGTCGAGCAAATGGTAGTTGCGGTTTATGGTTGGCAAAGTGTGGTGCGAGTCGAAGGCTGTATCGCCATGGCCAGGAAAATGTTTGGCAG
>DAOSWJ010000282.1:0-4520 GCA_035380005.1 Prolixibacteraceae bacterium
ATTGCTTTTGGCTTTTCGGTTGTGGTGGGCATTAGTTTTGGCTACCTGCCTGCAAAAAGTGCTGCCAATTTAAAACCAATTGAGTCGATTAGGTACGAGTAAAAGTTGAAGTTTATGTTGATCGAAATAAAGAATTTACAAAAAGATTATTTGATGGGCGAGATTCAGGTTCCTGCTCTTAAAGGGATAGACCTGAAAATTGCTAAAAACGAATACGTTGCCATTATGGGGCCTTCGGGCTCGGGCAAATCAACCCTAATGAACATACTTGGATGTTTGGATACACCTACATCGGGCGATTATTTGTTTAACAAAGTAAACGTTAGTACACTTACCGACGATGAATTATCGGCCATGCGCAACCGCGAAATTGGTTTTGTGTTTCAGTCGTTCAACCTTTTGCCTCGCATGAGTTCGCTGCACAATGTTGAACTACCTTTAATGTACGCAGGTGTTAACAAAAACGAAAGGCGTGAGCGCGCTGTTCAAGCCCTCGAAAGGGTTGGCCTTGCCGAACGTATGATGCATAAGCCTGTTGAACTTAGTGGCGGGCAGCGCCAGCGAGTTGCCATTGCACGTGCTTTGGTTACCAAACCCGGTATTTTGTTGGCCGATGAACCAACCGGTGCCCTCGATTCGAAAACCGGTGTTGAAATTATGCAGTTGTTTGCAGATTTACACAACGAAGGCAATACAATCATTCTTATTACCCACGAACACGAAATCGCCGATTATGCCCAACGTACAATTTTTTTAAAAGATGGTTTAATCTTTTCAGATACACCTAATAGTAAAAAGCCAGCATTATAAATATGAATACCATGAAAACCATTACATTTCTACTTCCTCTGCTGATATTATTTTTTGTTAACAGCACTAAGGCCGAAACCTATATTCTTAATCTCGACGAGAGTATTGCCATTGCCAAAATGAAAAGCCTCGATATGTTAAGCCTTAAACAGGATCTCAAAATAGCTGAATACAATTTGCGATCGGCAACCAGTCGTTTCCGAACACATATCGACCTTAATCTCACAACACCCGAATATACCGAAACGATTCGGCAGTTTGAAGACAGCACTGGTATTACCTTTTATTCGGTAAGGCAATCGATTATCGGTACAAACATTACCATTAACCAACCATTGCCAACCGATGGGCGTTTGTACATTAGCTCGGGTTTGAACAGTACCGACGATTATAACGATATGAACCGCTGGATGCGCATGAATACGCGCTTCGGTTTGTCGCAACCTATCGATGCTCTTTATGGTTACAACAACATCCGTTCGGCTTTTAAAACTGCCGAGCTGGCATACGAGGAGTCGCAAAAGCGTCTGAAAAGAGAAGAGCTTAACCTTGAGTATTATGTGAGTAACGCGTTTTATCGTTTGCTTTCGGTACAAAAACGCGAAGAAATTGCACGTATGAACCTCGAACGCCAAAAAGAAGCATTCGAAATTGCCAAAAACAAGTACGAGTCGGGTTTGATTCGCGAAGTTGACGCTTTACAGATGGAGGTTGACCTTGCCGAGGCTCAAAACAATTACGATTTGTCGTTAATTGACCAAAGTGCTGCTCAAAACAGTTTTAAAGAATTGATTGGCATAGCGCTTAACGACAGTGTGGTCATTTCGAGCGAAATGGGTTATCAGGTGATTGTTGTCGATGCCGACCAAGCTGTAAAATTAGCGCTTAATAATCGACTTGAACTGCAAGAGCGCGATATTCAAATTGAGTTGAGCAAAATGAACATTAAAAGGCAAAAAGCTCAAGGCATGATTACCGGCGATTTGAATGCTTATTACGAAAAAATAGGAGTGAACAATTCGCCTATGGCTACCGAAATTGGTACATCCATTAATAATTCATTCACCGATTTTCAGGACAGGCCCGGTAATTTTGGTGTTGGTATTACTGTAAATATTCCTATTGTCGATTGGGGTGAAAACAAGGCATTGGTTCGAGCAGCCGAAGCACGTTTGCAAAAAAACATTTACGAAAAAGAAGCAATAACCCGTAGTATCGAAACCGAAATCAAAAACCTTGTTGCCGATTTAAACAGTAGCCTTAAACGATTGCAACTACTTGAGCGTAACGTGCTGGTGGCCGAAAAAAGTTTCGAAATAACGCGCAACCGTTTTTCCGATGGCGATATCGATAGTCAGGCTTTGGCGCTCGAAAGGGTAAGGCTTAACAATGCCTATACTTCGCACCTCGAAGCATATATTCAGTACGAGCTAAATTTGGCCGACATCATGCGTAAAACTTTTTTCGATTACAAAAACAACAGGCAAGTGCAGTAATTGGTATTCGAACTGTTATTATTTGTTTAGCATTTGGTTTTATAAACTAAAAATGCTGTTTGCTGTTTATTAATTCAGTTATTTTTAAACAAAAAACAGTTATGGATGTAGCCCGTATTTTTAAAAACAACCGAAAGTGGGTCGATGAAAAGTTGAGCGTCGATCCCGATTACTTTAAAACACTTTCCGAAGGACAAAACCCTGAGTTCTTATACATTGGATGTTCCGATAGCAGGGTTACAGCCGAAGAGCTGATGGGGGTGAAGCCGGGGCAAGCTTTTATTTACCGCAATATTGCCAATATGGTTTCAAATAACGATTTAAGTGCGCAAACCGTCGTTAGCTATGCCGTTACCCATTTAAAGGTTAACCATATTGTTGTTTGCGGCCATTATTATTGCACAGGTATCAAAGCCGCAATGCAATCGGCCGATTTGGGTATTTTAAACCCTTGGTTGCGCAGTGTACGCGATGTTTACAGGTTGCACAAAACCGAGTTGAATGCAATTAAAAACGAAGACGAACGCTACAAACGCCTTATCGAGTTGAATGTTTTGGAGCAGTGCATTAATGTAATTAAGACCGCCGATGTGCAAAAAGCACATAAAGAACGAAACATTAAGGTGCATGGGTGGGTTTTCGATGTTGGCACAGGCAAACTCATCGACCTAAAAATCGACTTCGATAAAATACTTCAACAAACTATGGAGATTTACCGAATAGTTTAGTTTTTAATCGATTTGTTCTATCGTAACTACAATAGCTTTTTGTGTGGTAGCGCCAAAACGGTTTTTTGTATGAATTGTAAATTTTCCTTTTTCGGTATCGCTAAACCATATTATTCGGTTTTCGGTTTTATTGTTGCTTGCCGGAATACCTCCCGAAACTTCAATTAGGCTTACTTCTCCGTTGTTTACTTCGTAATAAATAGCTTCAATGGGCGACAGTTTGTTTACTGTAATGTTTGATTTGAAAGTTTTAATCTGCGGAGCTGTGTATTTAAAAAAGAAACTTTCCATTTTCCCGGCTATAAAATCCAACTTGTCGTTAACCCTCTTAAAATTATCGAGTTGGGGTTCGTGTCCTTCATTTTCAAATACATGAAGTTCGTTGTCGATTTTTAGTCTGTTAAGTTGTTCATGAACCGGTCTCGATCCGTACATTTTGTTCATAACTAATCGGTTAAATCGCATCATAAACCTGAACGGAAAATCGTGGTCGATGGGTACAATGTCGTCGTTGGTGCCATGGAATGATATTACAGGTACGTTTTGCCCAGCATTTATAATTGCAGTGTCGTTTACAGCGCCCCACATATTGCCTACTGCTTTAATTGTAAATTCTTCGTTGTATTTGTTTCCGCTTGTTTCAATGTTGCCCAAATCGTACAAAAATCGGCTGGCAAATGTGCTTTCGGGGCGTTCATTGTTGTCGAGATATGCAATGGTAAGCGATGCAATGGCTCCGGCACTGGTTCCTGCTACATAAACGTGCGAAGGATCAATACCGTATTTTTCGGCATTGTGTGCAAGATAACGCAACGCAGCATGTACGTCCTGGATTGATTTATACCCTGTGCGTTCAACATCGTATCCTTTAAGCCTGAAGCCCATTCGGTAATTCATCGATGCAGCAACATAACCTAATTGTGCAAATCGCTGGGCCAAAATTATTTCGGTTTCGGATTGTTTATTGCCAATGTAAAAAGCACCGCCATGAACCAGTAAAACCAAAGGACGTAGCTTCAAACTGTCTCCTTCGGGGCGGTAAAGATCCAATTTTAGCTCTAGGTCTTTTTCACCTTTCCAAAAATTAATCACGCCGCGCCCTAAAATATAGATGTACGGATCGTCGAGGTAGGGCGTATCTGTCCAATATCCTTTGGCATTGCCATATACCAAATCGTAATCGGTTTTTAATTTGCTGAATTGCTTTTTGTTGTATCGGCTGCTAATTTCGGCTTGGTAAGTTTGGCGCTTTTTGTAGCTCATTTCCCTTCGGTTTTTCCAGAAAAAAAATGAAGCGTTTTTGCCACTCACAATAAATCTTGCATGCATTGGCTTTGGAGGGTTTTTTCTTTTAACTTTTCCGTTTATGCTGTCCGATTCGAAAAGGAGGTAACTTTTGTTTTTTGAAAGTTTAAATGGATGTTTGGGCTCAACTGCATTGGCTTTGTTATAGATGTAAAAGCCCGAAATAGTATCCGTTTCTTCT
>DAOSWJ010000283.1:0-1566 GCA_035380005.1 Prolixibacteraceae bacterium
GAATCGTATTTTAAAATATTTATGGGAATTGTTTGCCGTATCGCTTGCAGCACAAGTAGGCACTTTTGCCATAAGCATTTACTACTTTCACCAGTTTCCGGTATATTTTTGGTTGAGCAATTTTATTGTAATACCGTCTGCAGGAATCATATTGTATTCTGCTGTTTTGTTTTTTACATTTTCGTGGTTGCCAATAGTAGCTCAGCTTTTTGCTTTTGTGCTTAATGTAGTAACAAGATTCATGAACAGCGGTATTCAAATAATTGAACAATTGCCTGCATCGGTAATTAAAAATTTATGGATCGACAATTTTTCGTTAATCGTTACCCTTTTGATAATAGTATCGATAGCAATTGCCATTGAACTTAAAAAGTACAATACATTGTTGATTTGCTTATTGCTTTTGCTAACAGAAACGATGCATGTTACCATACAAAATATTAGCAGCCAAAACCAATCAATCATTGTATTTTACAACAGCTACAGCGACCCGCTAATTAGCTTTATCGACGGGAAAAACCATTTTTTCTATTCACCAAACAATGAAATAAGCCCAAATGCCCAACAATTGCTCGATAATACATCGGGAACTTACAGTACAAATGAGGCTATTAACATCAATAGCATCGAAAAGCAAAACAACATTTCACTACACAAAACATATCTGTTATTTAAATATTTAAGTATTGAAATTGAAAACGAAAACACAACACACTACACAACAGGCCTTCAACACGATTTTATTTGGAAGCCAAAACAAGGAGAAGTAATTATAAAAAACGCTTTAGGAACAACATTAAAACAGCAAAATAAAACCAAAAGCAACATTATTGAGAGCACGAAAAAAAAAGAAGTGATTTCAACTAAAAATGATGGAGCTTTAATGGTTTTCATGTAAATTTACCCTAAAGTTAATTCAATGTTGATTAATGTACATTTTTTCAAAAACAAGTAACAAAATTTGGATATGAACAATCAATATGCCTTATTTTGCCATTCGTTTTTGAAATTGATTTACATATTGCTTTCAACAAAAATAAAACCATAAGTACGAATGAAAGTTGTTATAGCCGGAGCCGGCGAAGTAGGCACTTACTTAGCAAAGATGTTAAGTAACGAGGATCATGAAATAATTTTGGTTGATGACGACAATGACAAGCTCGAAAAAATTGCAAATCAAGTTGATTTGCTCACCATTACCGGAGCTGCCAACTCAATTATCGACCTCAAAGAAGCCGGAATTTCAAAAGCCGATTTATTCATAGCTGTTACGCCATACGAATCGCGGAACATTTTGGCCTGCATACTGGCTAAAGATTTAGGCGCTAAAAAAACTTTGGCCCGGATAAACAATGCCGAATACTTAAAAAAAGAACATAAGCCCAAATTTCAAGCAATGGGGGTAGATGAGCTCATATATCCCGAAACCTTGGCTGCAAAAGAAATAATTGCTTCGGTAAAACAACCCGGTGCACGTGTTATGCACGAATTCTCGGGCGGCAAACTCATCCTTTTTGGCATAAAAATTCGCGAAAACGCTGATATTGTAAACAAAAGCCTTTGCGA
>DAOSWJ010000283.1:1666-4510 GCA_035380005.1 Prolixibacteraceae bacterium
ATTGAACAAGACAAAGAACGATGCCAACAAATAGCCGACCGCTTTAGCAATATACTGGTAATTAACGGCGATGGTCGCAATCTCGATTTATTAAAAGAAGAAGGCATAGAAAAAATGGATGCCTTTGTAGCAGTTACAGGCAATTCGGAAACCAATATATTAACTTGCCAGTTAGCCAAAAAAATGGGCGTAAAACGAACAGTGGCCGAAATCGAAAACATTGATTTCATTAGCTTGGCCGAACAAGTTGGCATTGGTAGTGTAATTAATAAGAAATACATTGCGGCAAGCTTTATTTACCGTTTTTCGATGCACGCCGAAATTTCGAACGTGCGTTGTTTAACTGCTACCGAAGCCGAAGTAGTTGAAGTAATTGCCAACGAAGGATCAAAAGCTACTCGCAAAAAAGTTAAAGATCTTGACTTTCCGGACAATGCAAAAATTGGAGGTATTGTTAGGGGTGAAAATGGTTTTATTGTTACCGGCGAAACACAAATACTAACCGGCGATAAAGTAGTGATTTTTGCGCTGCCGAAAGCCATTAAAAAAATCGATAAATTTTTTAAATAAGCATCGATGCTAAACTACAAAATTATACTGCGTACTATTGGGTTTTTATTGATAGGCGAAAGCTTATTTATGCTTTTCCCACTATTGATCTCAGTAATTTATGAAGGCACAGATACAAGTGCTTTTATTTACTCATCGATCATCACTTTTTTTGCAGGAGCAACGTTTTTATCATTCACCTACAAAGCTAAAAAGCAAGTAGGCAAACGCGAAGGATACATTATTGTAAGCATTGTTTGGATATTCTTTTCATTTTTCGGGAGTTTACCTTTTATAATAAGCCAGTCAATACCATCGTACCACGATGCATTTTTTGAAACCATGTCGGGTTTTACTACCACAGGCGCTTCAATTTTAAACAATATTGAAGAATTACCACATGGCATATTATTTTGGCGAAGCCTCACTCAGTGGTTAGGTGGCATGGGTATTGTTGTGCTCTCGCTGGCAATTCTACCTGCTTTTGGGATTGGTGGTATGACACTCTTTTCAGCCGAAGCACCCGGAGTAACTACTGAAAAAATAAATCCCAAAATTAAGGACACTGCCCGAATTTTGTGGAATGTTTATTTGGTTTTTACCCTTATTGAAATGTTTCTGTTAATGTTTGGAGGAATGAACTTTTTCGATGCTATCAACCATTCATTAACCACAATGGCCACCGGTGGTTATTCAACCAAACAAGCAAGCATTGCATACTGGGATTCGCCTTATATTCAATACGTTATTACATTTTTTATGATTTTAGCCGGAACAAACTTCTCGCTATCGTACTTTGCAATAGCCGGTAAACCCGGCAAAATGTTCCGTAACGAAGAATTTAAATTTTACATTTTCATTATACTGCTTTCAAGTGTATTACTCACAATAGGTTTAGTGCTAACCACTAACTTGGGCATCGAAAAATCGTTCCGAAATGCTATATTCCAAGTAGTTTCGATTGTTACTACAACCGGTTTCGCTACCGACGATTATTTAATGTGGGCCCCTGTGCTTACTGCAATTATTTTTCTGTTGTTTTTTATTGGCGGATCAACAGGCTCAACTGGAGGTGGGATAAAGGTAATGCGTATTGTTTTGTTGCTCAAAAACAGTTACTATGAACTGCGAAGATTGGTACATCCCAACGCTGTAATTCCGGTACGCTACAATAAAAAATCGGTCAACCAGCAAATCATCACCAATGTACTTGCTTTTTTCTTTTTTTATGTTGCAGTATTTGTTTTCAGTTGCCTCTTTATGATGCTCTTTGTGAACGATTTTGAAACAGCAATGGGAGCCGTTGCATCTTCGTTAGGGAATATTGGTCCCGGCCTTGGTGCTGTTGGACCTGTCGAAAACTATGCCTTTTTGCACCCTGTAGCTAAATGGTTTTTATCGTTTTTAATGCTGCTGGGGCGTCTCGAGCTTTTTACAATTATTGTTATTTTATCGCCAGCATTTTGGAAGCGTTAAAAAAGATGACGTATATTTGAAGCAATTTAAATATTTTTCATCATGCTAATCAGGCTTTATAACGAAAATCCCGACCCTCGTCGCATCAACCAAATTGTTGATGTTTTGCGAAATGGAGGCATAATTATTTATCCTACCGATACCGTTTACGCTATGGGATGCGACATAAGTAACCAAAAGGCGGTTGAGAAAGTAGCCCGGTTAAAAGGTATCCAAGTTGAAAAGTCGCAATTTTCGTTTATCTGCTACGACTTGAGCCAGCTATCGGATTTTACCAAACCCATACCCAACCCAATTTTCAAATTAATGCGCCGCAATTTGCCCGGGCCTTTCACTTTTATTCTCGAAGCCAACAATAACGTACCACGCTATTTTAAAGGAAAAAAGAAAACGGTGGGCATACGTGTACCCAACAACAATATCACCCGCGAAATTGTAAAAGAACTGGGCAACCCAATTTTCTCAACATCGGTGCATAGCAACGACGAAATTGAAGCCTACCCTACCGATCCGGAACTGATTCACGAAGAATTCTCAGATAAAGTTGACTTGGTTATTGACGGTGGCTTTGGCGACAACAACGTATCGACAATTATTGACTGTACCGGCGACGATTATGTTGTTGTAAGAGAAGGCAAAGGCGAAATATTATACTAGAAACTGTATTTTTGAATAATGAAACTAAATTCAACAATCTTTTTTTTAACAATTGCACTTTTGCTGATATCATTCTCGTGCAAAAAAGCACCTATCGAAATACCTTTCAGCAAAGGGACATACGATATAGAACTTGCTCAACAAAAACTGATTATGGTTGTT
>DAOSWJ010000284.1:0-4510 GCA_035380005.1 Prolixibacteraceae bacterium
AAAACCAATTTTGCATGTAGGTGGCGCTCAAGCCATTTATACCGAAAATATACCACCTCAAATTCAATACACCGCGCTGGGGCATTTGCACCGCATGCACGCCGTTTGCAAGCTCCCCAACCCTGTTTATTATAGTGGAAGCCCGCTTGGATACAGCTTTTCGGAAGCCAACCAAAACAAATTTGTGCTGCTGATAACTGCCGAACCCGGACAAGTAGCACAAGTTGAGCCAATCCAACTTAAAAGTGGCAAACCATTAATACGAAAGCGTTTCGACAACACCGAAGAAGCTTTGCAATGGTTGAGCGAAAATCAACATTGCTACGTTGAGCTCACCATGGTATCGGACAGCTACCTTACTGCACAAATTCAGAAGCAGTTACACGACACACACCCTGGAATAACGGCCATCATTCCTGAAGTAACGCTTCCTGATTTGGAAACGACAAAAACACGACAAATTGACCCAGGACAGCCAATTGAGGAACTGTTTGCTGCCTACTTTCAGCAACGTTACAAACAAACACCCAATGCCGAAATATTGGATTTATTCAAAGAACTAATGGCCTAAAATATTGCATCATGATTCCTGTAAAACTCACTATAGAAGGACTTTACTCGTACCAAAAGAAACAAAGCATCGATTTTACAAAGCTCACGGCCTCGTCGTTGTTCGGCATTTTTGGCAATGTTGGCAGTGGTAAATCGTCAATATTAGAAGCCATTACCTATGCCCTTTATGGCGACACTACAAGGTTGAATAAAAAAGAAAGTCGTGGCTATAACATGATGAACCTGAGATCGAACAACCTGTTGATCGACTTTGAATTTAAGGCCGGCAAAAACGCACAAACCTATCGCTGCATGGTTGCAGGCAAGCGCCACAAAACAAAGTTTGAAGAGGTACCAAGCTTTGAACGAACAGCTTACGAATGGAAAAACGAAAATTGGTCGGCCATTGATGTGAATAAAGTTCCCGATATCATTGGCCTTAGTTACGATAATTTCAGGCGCACCATAATTATTCCGCAGGGGCAATTTCAGGAGTTTTTGCAATTGGGCAACACCGACCGCACCCGCATGTTGAAGGAACTTTTTAAGCTCGAACGTTTCGAACTTTCACCAAAAGTGAGCGTACTCGAAAAATCAAACACTGAGAAAATCAATCACACAAAAGGACAGCTTGAACAGTTGGGCACAGCCAACGCCGACGAACTGCCGCAATGGGAAGCGCAACTTACTGCACTAAAAACCGAAATAGAACAGCAAACGAAGGAACTGGCCGAAAAGCAGCACATTGATACCGAATTAAAAAAACTAAAGGAGCTGACCGATAACCTGAATAATGCCCGCATTGCATTGAAGGAACTGATTGATAAAGAACCTCATTTTACGGATTTGGAAAAACAGGTAAAACAATACGAAGCCTGCGTTTTGGGCTTTAAGAACCTGATCGACAACCGGAAAGAAAAGCAAGAAGCCATTGCTAAAAATGAAGGCGAAAGGCAGAAAATCGAACAGCAATTAAAGCTGTCAGAAGAAACACTGACCCTCTTAGAAAAGGAACTGCAAAGCATTAAACCCCAATACGAACAGCGCGATGGATTGAAACAGGAAGCCGATGACCTGAGTATTATTGTGGAAGTTAAAGATTTAGGCGATAAACTAAAGACAAATCAACAACGTCTGGAAAAAGGAAAGGAAACAGTTGAAAGCAAAGCAACCGAAGTAAAAACAATTGAAACAGAACGGCTTAAACTCGATCATAACTTGAAGGACCTGCGGGCAAAATTGCCCGATCAGCTGGAGCTTTCGCACGCAAAGACGTGGCACACCAACCGCCAAAACATTGAGAAAAAGCTTAGCGAACAAGGTTCGGAACTTGAAAAAGCAACTACTGAAGCTTCGCAATTAGAAATGGAAATCAACAACAAACTGATAAGCTACAAGTTACAAAACCTTAACGCTCAAAGCAGTTTGGAAGAGTTTACAACATCTTTTTCAATTTTCAAAGATGAAATTCAGCAGAAAATAAAGCAATTAACAGACGATCGCACCCACTTGCAGGTTCAGCTCAAACTTGATGATTTTGCCAAACAATTGCACGATGGAGTTGCTTGCCCCTTGTGCGGCGCCACCGAGCATCCACAAGTGTTAAAAGCCGAAAACGTGAACGAAGCACTTGCGCTCATCCAGCAAAAAGCCGAAGCAGAGCAAGCAAAACTGAAAATCTTGGAAACAGCTCAAAGCGAGCTATCTATTGCATTCAACAACCTGAAAAACAAACAAGAACAGCTAAAAGCGCTTCAAAATAAAAAGAAAGAAACGACCACAGAACTAGCAAATCACCAAACGCTTTTTGCATGGAGTGAAGCTTACAAAAATGCCGAAACGGTTGAGAAAACGCTTCAGGAATCAGCCCTTTCGGCAACTCAACAAAAAAAGCTTGAAAATGAACTAACAAACATTCAAAAGAAGCACGAAACAGCACAAGGCGAATTGGACAGATACAAGGAAGCGATCCGTAAAATTGAAAGCGAAAGCATTGAATTTCAAACAAAAATATCGACAAAAAAAGAACAGATCAAACGCCTTCAATTCAACAATTTTGCAAACATCAACAAGCAAACAATTGAGCAACGAAGAAACGAATTGCTACTCACATTCAGCGAATTGGAAAAGAAGTTCAATGAACTGAACGAACAAAACCAACAAACCCAAAACACACTGAACAAGCTGAAAGGCAAGCTAGATGCGATTAAGAACCAATTGAAAACCGATCGTGAACTATTGGATAAACTTCAATTTCAATTGGATGAAAACCTGAAAGCATCGGAATTTGATACCATCGAAACGGTGCTGCAAATTTTATCGCAAACCATAAACACTGTTCAAGCGAACAACGAAATCAACGAGTTTCGCAAGCAATTGAACATACGAAAATCGCAGGTACAAAACCTTAAGACCGAACTGGGAGAACGCAATTACGATGCCGATCTTCATTTAAATATTTCAACAGCAATAAAAGAGCTCAACGAAAAGATAACAACAAACAATCAACAAGTTGGTAAAATTAGCGAGCAAATTCAAAAGCTTCAACGAGATTTGGAAGCCCGAAAAAAGCTGAGCGATGAGCTGGAAAAACTTCAATTGCGGGGTCAAAATATAGCCACGCTCAAATCGATGTTCAACGGAAGTGGTTTCGTGAACTTTGTATCGTCGGTATATTTGCAAAACCTGTGCGAGGCCGCCAACGACCGCTTTTTCCAACTAACGCGCCACAACCTGAGCCTCGAGATTACCGCCGACAACAACTTTCAGGTGCGCGATTTTATGAATGGCGGCAAAGTACGCAACGTAAAAACGCTGTCGGGCGGTCAAACCTTCCAGGCCTCGTTGTCGTTGGCACTTGCACTAAGCGATAACATACAGCACGCTACCGGCACAGGGCAGCGCTTTTTCTTCCTCGACGAAGGTTTTGGCTCGCTCGATAAAGAATCGTTGACAATTGTGTTTGAGACACTTAAAACCCTGCACAAAGAGAACCGCATTGTTGGGCTTATTTCGCACGTTGAAGAGATGCAACAGGAAATTGACAATTATGTGAAGGTGAACAACACGCCCGAGCAAGGCAGCATCATTCAATGCAGTTGGGAGAATTGAAATTTTACAATTAAAACGTGAAAAACATAGCGCTACCGTTAAGCGGCACTCAAAAAAACACCACAAATTAGCAAAACTTGCAAAAACTGAAAGTTTTGATAATTTAATTATCTTTGTTCTATGAAAGATTTGATAGAAAGAAAAGAATATCTTGACAAATTATTGTCGTACAAGGATAAAGACATTATTAAGGCAGTGACTGGTTTACGTCGTTCCGGGAAATCCACACTTTTGACAATGTTTAAGAATAAAGTGATTGCAAATGGTGCAAAATCAGATCAAACTCAATTGTATAACTATGAGCTTCCTGAAAATTATCTCAATAAAACGTGGGATGAGATTTATTTTGATATAAAATCAAAGTTGATTCCAGAAAAAGAAAACTATATATTTCTTGACGAGATTCAAAACATACCACATTTCGAAAAGTTAGTTGACGGACTTTACGCAACTGAAAATACAGATATTTATATAACTGGTTCTAATGCCTATCTATTATCGAGTGAATTAGCAACTTTTTTGAGTGGAAGATACATTGAGATTTCTATTTTACCGTTTTCATTTGCTGAGTATTTGAAATGCAGAGACATTGATTACAACAATAAATATTTGAATTTTGAAGCTTTATTTTACGATTTTGTTAACGAAACATCTTTACCCAAAGGTGTGGAATTACGAGAAGAAGGTTTTGATAAAATATATGACTATCTTGAAGCATTATATACTACAATTATCGAGAAAGATATTACACAACGATATAGAATCAATGATAAACGAGCATTTAGCAATGTTATAAGATTTGTCGCATCAAATATTGGGAGTCAAATGTCACCAAATAGTATTTCAA
>DAOSWJ010000285.1:0-4498 GCA_035380005.1 Prolixibacteraceae bacterium
CTAAAATTACAGCGCCTTTTTTGTTCCTGATAATCAGGTTGAATATGTTGATGTCCTGAGCTTCGATGCCTCGTGTAGCATCAATCAGCAACAAACAAACGTCCGATGCTTCGATGGCCCTTATTGAGCGCATAACCGAGTAAAATTCAATGTCTTCTTGAACTTTGCCTTTTTTGCGTAAGCCGGCAGTGTCGGCAAGAATAAAATCGTGCCCAAACTTGTTGAACCTCGAAAAGATGGCATCGCGGGTTGTGCCTGCAATATCGGTAACAATGTGTCGGTCCTCGCCAACCAAGGCGTTAATCATCGACGATTTACCCACGTTAGGACGTCCGATAATGGCGAATTTTGGGATGTCTTTTTCTTCGTCGGTAAGGGTAGTGTCAGGTAAATCAGCCACAACTTTATCGAGTAGGTCGCCTGTTCCGCTTCCGTTAATCGACGAAATACAGTACAATTCGCCAAGTCCGAGGTTGTAAAATTCGTATGAATCGGCGCTACGTTGATGGTTGTCAACTTTATTAATTGCAAGTACTACAGGCTTTTTAACTTTTCTGAGTAGTTGAGCAACCTCGTTGTCGAGGTCGGTAATACCTATTTCAACATCAACAACAAAAATGATAACATCGGCTTCGTCAATGGCAAGGTGTACTTGTTTTCTGATTTCTTCTTCGAAAACATCGCCCGAATTCATTACATATCCTCCGGTATCGATTACCGAAAATTCTTTTCCGTTCCAAACTCCCTTGCCGTAATGTCTGTCGCGCGTTACGCCCGAAACATCGTCAACAATGGCAGCGCGTGACTCCACAATTCGATTGAACAGGGTTGATTTGCCCACATTTGGGCGTCCAACAATAGCTACTATACTCATATATATTTTTCTGATCTGTTTTTACTGCATTTCGTATCCAAAGCCACGCAATTTTCGGTCTTCATCGCGCCAACCTTTGCTAACTTTTACATATAATTCAAGGAATATTTTTTTGCTAAAAAATTCTTCCAAATCTTTTCGTGCTTCCGAGCCAACTCGTTTTAGGGCTTTACCTTGATGACCGATGATAATGCCTTTTTGAGTTTCGCGGTTTACATAAATAACCGCACGAATATTTAATACTTTGCCTTCATTTTTAAACCATTCTACTTCTATTTCAACCGAATAGGGTATTTCTTTTTGATAATACAATAGTATTTTTTCGCGAATGATTTCTTGTACAAAGAAACGTTCGTTCCGATCGGTGAGTTCATCTTTGGGAAAGTAGGCGGGTCCCTCGGGTAAATAATTCATTATTAAATCGAAGATGGGGGCAATATTGAATTTTTCGGTAGCCGAAACGGGCAAAATCTGAGCTCCGGGAATTAGCTCCTGCCAAGTTTCGACAAGTTTTACCACTGCAGGTTGATCTGATAAGTCGATTTTATTAATCAAAATTATTACCGGAACCCCCGATTGCTTTACTTTTTCAAGGTAATCGGAGTTTTTGTCAACAGTTTCAACCACGTCGGTAACATACAGTATAACATCGGCATCGATTAACGCGGTATCAACAAAGCGCATCATGTTTTCCTGTAGCTTGTAATTGGGCTTTAAAATGCCCGGGGTGTCGGAATAAACAATCTGAAAGTCGTCTCCACTTACAATTCCCTTGATGCGGTGCCTGGTGGTTTGCATTTTCGATGTAATTATCGAAACTTTTTCACCAACCAAAGTATTCATAATGGTTGATTTACCGACATTTGGATTGCCAATAATATTTACAAAACCCGATTTGTGTGTCATGAATTTTATTTTTTTTCGATGCAAAGATAAACCTTTTTTATTGATCGAGCTAAAAAGCTTATTTTGCAGATTGATAGATTGTTGCGAGAAATTACATACTTTATGTTTTTAGTATGATGCTAAAAAATGTATGTGTAAGATGGATTTTTAAGGTCTGAAATCAAACAAAAGTGGATTTAAAGCGTTATCTTTGATGTAATTTCAATTAACACCCTGTTTTTTAGTTCCTCTTATTAATTATTCAACCCCGCGATCATACCCCGCGGGGTTTCTTTTTTTTATCATATCAAATTATTCGAAATAGCTTGATCCATCCCAGCAATGTGTGCAGAGTTTTTCCTTTGGAAGGCCAATTGCTTCAATTAAATCGTCGAGCTTCTGGAATTTCAAAGAGGTCAAGCCCAAATCGACCCTTATTTGCTCAACCATGTTTTTGTATTCTTGTGTTGTTGGGTCGGCATATTTTTCAAAATCAACGTCTTCTTTGCCTTCGAGTTTGAAAATTGCTTTTCGTGTGGCCAGTTCCAATGTTGTACGCGAACGGCTGAAGTTTAAGAATTCGCAAGGGTAAATCAGCGGAGGACAGGCAATTCGCATGTGAATTTCTTTGATGCCGGCTTGTACTAAATCTTTTACATTATCTTTTAACTGGGTGCCCCTAACAATCGAGTCGTCGAGAAATATTCCCGATTTATTTTTGATCAAGTCGGTATTTGGTATCAGTTTCATTTTAGCTACAAGGTCGCGCATCTCTTGGTTTTGAGGCATAAAGCTGCGTGGCCAGGTGGGAGTATATTTTGCGTATGGGCGTTGAAGAGGTATCTGAGCCTCGTTGCTAAAGCCCATTGCATGGCCAATGCCCGAGTCGGGGATGCCGGCAACAAAATCGGCTTTGTTGGTTTCTTCTTGTGCCAACTTAGCTCCACATTTATAGCGGCAATGGTCAACATTTATCCCCTCGTAAAACGATGGTGGGTATCCATAATAAACCCAAAGGAACGAGCAAATTTGCATTTTTTCGTTGGCAGGGCGAATTGTGCGGTAAGTGTTTGCTTCAATTTCGACAATTTCGCCGGGGCCTAAATACTTCTCAATGGCATAGTCGAGGTTCGAAAACGAGCTGGTTTCGCTAACTGCACAGTGTGCTCCATTTTTTTTGCCAATAATAATTGGGGTGCGCCCCATATTGTCGCGAGCAGCTATGAGTTTGTCTTCGTGTAAAATAAGCATTGAACACGAGCCTTTTATCGATTTGAATACATTTTCGATGCCTTCCTTGATGGTAGGTTTTTCACAAATGAGCAAGGCAACTAACTCTGTGGGGTTTATACCTCCTTGGCTGGTTTCGGTAAATACTTTGCGTTGTTTGAGCATTTCTTGTGCAAGCTCGTCGAGGTTATTGATTTTGCTAACGGTGCTTAATGCAAAACGCCCTATTTGTGAAAAAACAACTAGTGGCTGGGCTTCGTTGTCGCTAATAATACCTATGCCGGCAGTACCTTTGAAATGGGCAATATCGCCTTCGAATTTATTTCTGAAATAACCATCTTCGAGACTGTGTATGGCCCGTTGATAACCTTTTTCTTTTGAATAGAAAGCTACACCTGCACGTTTTGTGCCTAGGTGCGAATGGTAATCGGTACCATAAAAAACATCACCTACACAGTCGTTAACCGACGTTGCGCCAAAAAATCCGCTCATAAAATTGTGTTTATTAAAATTGAAGTTGACAAAAATAAGAATAAACGATTACCCAAAAAACTTTTTAATGCATTACCGCAAACTTTACTAACAAAATAACATTAAAATCAATGTTGATCAAACATGGCATCTTATAAAGAGCATATAGTCAGGTATTTGCCAATTAGAAATCCGTTGGTCACTATTTAATGCACATTCATAAACACAATATCATCGTTAATCAAAATGAGCTTGTACAAGTCAACAATTCTTTATTCTTTTGATTCAGAAATTGACATTTGTTAGTTATTTGACCTGGCTGATGTTGATTGTTGAAAACAAGCAAAACCTTTTTACAGGGGAGGGGTGTTTGCAAGTTGAAAGTGTGAGGCATGAAGGGGTATCATTAACGAGGAACATTCTAACTATTAATCCTGCTTCGGATAATTACACTTTTTTACATAGAGGAAATTATATACAATTATTTAATTGAGAAACAGGGATGTGAAATGATTGAGGGTATAACAACAATTGGGAAAACAAGAAATTTTAGCGCAAGTAGCCATGGCTTAATTGTGCTTCTTTTCATTACCATGTTTTGGTCAACAAAAACATCGGCTCAATGTGGTGTTGGCCCTGATAATTGCTATACCTACGAAGAAACCCTTTCGCAATTTTCTAGCGGAAACACCAAAGTTGTTGGTGTTGATGTTGCCTCTAATGCAAATTTAAATTTCTCACCAGGCGAAATGTTATTGGTTCCCAGCGGACAAACTTTTACAGGAGGCATAAATGGAAATAATCATACTAATACTATGATCTGTGTTGCCAATGGCGCAAGTTATTCTCCTTCGTATGTAAATAACTTTTTTGGAACTATCAGGAATTATTCTGTTTCGTTAACAATTGCGAATTCATTTGGTGGAAATTTTGAGAACTACAACGGAACACTTACAGTAAATAATAACTCCCAACTTAGCAATGGTAAGTATATATTGAACTGTGATGGCACGATATTGTGGAATAGCAGTTTAAATG
>DAOSWJ010000286.1:0-4486 GCA_035380005.1 Prolixibacteraceae bacterium
TGTTTTTGATGTAATATTCGCGCGATGTAGGATCGTCGGCTACTTGTTCGGTTTCTTCGGCAAGAATGCCAAGGCTGTCGGCAGCCAAGTCCTCCATGTTTATTTCGGTCGATATCGATTTGTCTTTTCTTCGCCAGTTGTCTTCATTTTTTCTTTCGCCCCAAAGCCGTTTAAATTCCTGCTTTCCATAGGCAACTGTCGATGGGTTGTAAAAGTAAAAACCTCCGCTTCCGACCTGTCCCATGCGCATTCGGCTGTTCATTGAGCGGTTATAGGCACCCGAAAATTCACCGCTGGCCATATCGGCCTCCATTTGTTCAATTTTTTTCTCTTCAGCAGCAATCCATGCTTCAATTTTTGTGTTAAGCTCAGCTTCGCTTAACGATGCCAAATGTTGCAATGAGTCTTGTGTTTCGACGGCAACAAGGTTTGTGACCAAGCGGCTAAGGTTGCCATGTTTTTGCTCAATGTTTTTGTAGTTGGGATAATCGTCGTCGATTACAACCATTGCACTGTCGAGGTAGTTGCCCGATGGAATGTAGGCTTTGCGGTCGAAATAAATGTCGGAGAGGGTTATGCAACTAAGTGCACGCTGGTAGGTATTGCTTACCGACATTGCAGCCGATTGGCGATACAATTTTATCGCATCATCAATTCGGCCTTCGTTGTACATTATGTTTCCTAATGCGTAGTAGATTTGATCAAGGTAGGGCTCGTTTTTCTTCTTTTTGCTCATTTTGGTGAGCTCTTTACGCAACGATGCAATGTTGCTTTGGCCAGTAAAAACGCTGGCACTGTTAATTCGGGCATTAAAAAGCATTTCGTATTCGGGCCTGCGTCTGATAACCCGTTGGTATGCTTCAAGTGCTTTTTCGTTGTTACCGGTTTCCTGGTAAAGTTGTGCCAAAATATAATTGTACCTGGTTTTGGGTTTGTTCCCCTTAATTTTTTTGATGCCAATATTCAGGTACTGAATGGCTTCCTCGAACCGGTTTTCTTTTAAATGAAAATCGGCAGTGTTAATTGCCAGGTTGCCTTCAAGTTTTTCGGGAAACAAGTTGTCGCCTTCGAGGGTTTCAATTAGCTCGCGTGCTTCGGCAAAACGCCCCGATTCGTTATAAGTTCGGAGAAGCCAAAGCCATGCCTCGTATTTAACAGGCTCATCTTTATAGCGCCTAATTACTTGGGTGAAAGTACTGGCGGCCATAATGTACTCTTTTTGGTACAAATAAGCTTTGCCGATCATCATGTAGGCATCATCGACCCACCTGTTGTATTCGGGTTTTACTGGTTTGCGCTTACGTACACTTTTATTTTTATTCGATTTGGGTGGACTGGTTATAGAGTGAAGCTTGATGAGTTTCACTCCTTTTTCGATGGCAACATTCATGTCGCTTTTAACCATGTCTTCTGTTTTCGGGAGGCTTTCTTTAAAAATAGGAAGAATTTTGGTGTAATCTTCTTCCATTTGGGTTTCAATTTTGTAAAGTCCACCCTTCATGGCCTCATTGCCATTAAAATATACATTGTAATGTGCGGTCAGGTTATGGAAATTACGGTTCACAAAGGTATTCTTCTCGGTCGAACACGACACAAGTACCAAAGTAAACAAAAGAATGGCGAGGTATTTATTTGTTAAAATCTGTTTCAATGCAATTTTGTTGTTTCGGAGATTAAAACTCATTTTCTGAAAAAATATTGTTTTGTTTATTTTTTTCCCCTTTTTTATTTTGTGCAATATTACTAAAATTAGGCATAAAAAAAGGCAATGTTGCCATTGCCTTTTATATATTGTAAGCAGTTTTTTATTTTAAAACGGCTGCAATACCTGGAAGTTCTTTGCCCTCGAGGTATTCAAGTAAAGCACCACCGGCAGTTGAAATGTACGAAACATCGTCGGCCATGCCAAATTTGTTGATGCATGCAACAGAATCGCCACCGCCAATGAGCGAGAAAGCGCCTTTTTTAGTTGCAGCAACAATAGCTTCGGCAATTGCAAGCGAGCCATTTGCGAATTTTTCGAATTCGAAAACACCTACAGGACCGTTCCAAAGGATTGTGCCCGATTCTTCAATAACTTTTTTCATGTTTTTGATGCTTTCGGGGCCTGCATCCAAACCTTGCCATCCGTCAGGAATGTTGTCTGAAGGTACCGATTGGGTATTTGCATCGTTCGAAAAGCTATCGGCAGCCAATACATCGGTAGCCATAATCAACTGAACGCCTTTCTCTTTGGCTTTTCGCTCAATAGTTTTTGCTGTTTCGATAAAATCGTCTTCGCACAATGAGTTACCTATATTGCCGCCTCGCGCTTTAATAAAGGTAAACGCCATGCCACCACCAATAATGAGGTTATCAACTTTATCGAGCATGTTCTCGATGATGGTAATTTTTGATGAAACTTTTGCTCCACCCATAATAGCTGTTAGAGGCCTTGCTGGTGACTCAAGCACCTTTTTCAAGCTTTCGAGTTCGCTGTCGATAAGGAAGCCAAACATTTTGTCGTTGGCGAAGAATTTAGCAATAATTGCTGTTGATGCATGAGCGCGGTGAGCGGTTCCAAAAGCATCGTTGATCCAACAGTCGCCATTGGCAGCCAATTGTTGGGCAAATGCTTCGTCGCCTTTTTCTTCTTCTTTGTGGAAACGAAGGTTTTCGAGCACCAATACTTCTCCGGCTTTCAGTTCTTGTGCCATTTTTTGGGTTGCTTCGCCAATGCAGTCGGGTGCGATTTTTACGGTAACACCTAAAAGTCCTGCTAAATGGTCAACAACATGGCGCATCGAGAATTTGTCTTCGGGGCCATTTTTTGGGCGGCCTAAGTGCGACATTATTATTGGTGATCCACCTTTTTCGATTACCTGCTTGATGGTAGGAAGAGCTGCCCTTATTCGGGTATCGTCGGTTATCTCCATGTTTTCGTTAAAGGGCACGTTGAAATCGACCCTAATCAGTGCTTTTTTGCCTGAAAAATCGTAAGATCCTATTTTTTGCATTTTTATCAATTTTTAATTTTTTTTTGAAGCTCCAAAGATACGAAATAATGATCAATGATTGTTTGCAGCAATGAAAATCATGCTTTTATTAAAGTTTTGTTTAAAAATTTTGTAGGCACGCATAAACAAACCCCGCCATGATTGGCAGGGTTTATTATTTGTTATTAAAAAGTTGTATCCCCATTACAACTTAAAGTGTTAGCTTAACTTCAGGGTTTGAAGCGAACTTTAAAATTAATCATTAGATAGATTAATAAGAATAATTTATGTAAATGTAGTTTATTTGTTTCAGAAAAACAAAATATTTATTGTAGAAAAAAAGCAGGTTTAGAAAAACCTGCTTTAATTTTATTCGTATCTGTTGTAACCTCTGTCACGATCACGATCTCCCCTGTTGAAAGATCTGCGGTCGCCACCACCACCACTGTCGCGGTACCTGTTGTTGTCGAAACGCCTGTTACCTTCAGGTCGGCGTCCGCCGCCACCGCCGTTAAACCTGCGGTCGAATGAGCGTCTTTCTTGAGGACGTGGTTCAGATTTTTTTACCACAATGTCATTCCCCATGAAATTGCTTTCATTTAGATTCTCGATTGCCGAGTTGCCTTCGCCTTCGTCTTCCATTTCAACGAAACCAAAGCATTTCGACATACCTGTGTCACGATCCATGATTACTTTAGCTGAGGAAACTGTGCCGTACTGGCCAAATAACTCCGTAAGATGATCGGCATTGGTTTCGGAGTTAAGTTTTGCTACAAAAATGTCCATAAAAAAAATAATTAATAAAACCTTGAATAATTAATGTTTAAAATTCGTGTAAGTTACAAAGGGATCATCAAAAATGAAATGCCTGTTATAATGTTACATGAAAGAAGCAAAGCTATTGAATATTAAGCAGAAGTAAAAACATTTCGATTAAATAAATTACAATTTACATGGAAATATTTATAAGTTACACTGCTTTAGCGTATTAGTGCCCGGCTTGCTTTGTTTATTTTTTGCTCATTTTTATTTTTTCGGTTGGCGGAAGGTGTTCATTTCTATCGTTTAATGAATTGATGAGTGTGTTGGCCACTTTTTTAAATGCTTCACCGGTAGGTAATTCTGATTGCAAAGCAGCAGGCATTCCATTGTCGCCTCCTTCGCGTATGCTTTGAACAATGGGTATTTGACCCAAGAATGGAATATCAAGTTCTTCGGCCATGCGTTTTCCTCCATCTTTTCCAAAAATGTAATATCGGTTTTCGGGCAATTCTTCGGGGGTAAACCATGCCATATTTTCTATTAACCCCAAAACCGGAACATCAACCGATTTACCTTTAAACATGCTTACGCCTTTAATTACATCGGCCAGGGCAACGTCTTGCGGTGTGGTTACAATAAGGGCGCCTGTAACCGGAACAGTTTGCATAAGGGTAAGGTGTATGTCGCTGGTGCCGGGAGGTAAATCAATTAGTAAATAGTCGAGTGCGCCCCATTTGGCATCCGAAATA
>DAOSWJ010000287.1:0-4459 GCA_035380005.1 Prolixibacteraceae bacterium
TATTGGCCAATAATTCACCCACTTTGTTCAGCGTCATCATCGATTGGGGCGCAATGTGGGCATGTTCGGCTTTGAGTTTTTGTTGTTTTTGTGCAGTGGTGAGTACGCCAACACCCAAAGGTTTGGTAAGGTACAAACGGCAGCCGGGCGTGGCTGTGTCGTTTCGTTTTAGTTTGTTTAGTTCAACCTGCCCCGTAACAGCCAGACCAAAAATTGGCTCCGGGCTGTCGATGCTATGACCTCCGGCCAGGGTAATGCCAGCTTCGCGACAGGTTTCGCGCGCACCTTCGAGCACCATACCGGCAATTTCGGGTGCCAATTTATTTACGGGCCAACCTAAAATGGCAATAGCCAACAGTGGGGTTCCGCCCATGGCATATACATCGCTGATGGCATTGGTGGCCGCAATTTTGCCAAACGAAAACGGATCGTCAACAATGGGCATAAAAAAATCGGTGGTGCTGATAACGGCAGTTCCGTTGCCCATGTCGTAAACGGCGGCATCGTCGCGGCTTTGGTTGCCAACCAGCAAGCGGGCATCGGGGTTGGCTACAAAATCGGTTTTCAGAATGGTATCGAGTACCTTGGGCGATATTTTACAGCCGCATCCGGCTCCATGACTATATTGTGTGAGTTGTACAGGCTTCATATTCTTCTATTCGTTCAATTAATATTTTGCTGTTTTCGGAATGATTGATGTGCGCCAATGGCAAATGAACTACTTTGTTTTGTTGCCGTTCGGCCATTCCCCTTAAATACGATTTGTCGTAATAAAGCAGTGCAATATCTGCTACAGTTTCAAAATCATCGGTTTCGAGCGCTTCGAGTGCTAGTTTGAGGTTTAAACCGCCCAACCGTTTTCCTATTCGTTGTAACGATATTTCAAGCAATGTTTTATCGCAATGGGTATATTCATTAACCAAAAGTTTGATGCGTTCGTTTTTGGGCAATTCAATAAAATACAATACCGATTGGCGCATTTGTTTGAATAAACCCATCGGAATACTTACGTGGCCAATGTTGAGGCTTTCGTCTTCGAGCCAAATGGCTTGCTGCAAGTCGAGTTGCATAAAAGCTTCCAGTAGGTTGTTTTGGAACTGCTCAACACTAGGCTGTTGCGGTTGGTTGATGAAACCAAAAGCCGACCCTTTGTGGCAAGCCAAAGCTTCGAGGTCGATAACTTGTTGGCCGTTCAGTTTGATGTGCTCCAGAATGTGTGTTTTACCGCTTCCGGTGTAGCCGCCAACTACCCTAAGATGAAAGGCTTGTTCAAAAAAGTTAAGCAGAAAATTACGGTAAGCTTTATAGCCGCCTTCAATTACTTTAACTGTGTCGAAACCATTGTCGGAAAGGTGTTGTGCAAACGAACGGCTGCGCATGCCCCCTCGCCAGCAGTGAACAATAACTTGTTTTGCCGGTGCAAGTTTTAGCGATTCATCAATGAACCATTTCAGCTTAGGTTCAACATATTGCATTCCCACCTTAATGGCAGCTTCTTTCGATTGTTTTTTGTAAACCGTACCCACATGTGCACGTTCATCATTTGAAAAAAGCGGAATATTTAAGGCACCCGGCACGTGTCCGTGTTCGAACTCGGCGGGCGAGCGCACGTCGATTACCGGCAATGCACCTGCGAGCATTTCTTCAACTGAGGTATCGCTTACCATATTTACATTGAAATTTTAACAACAGGGCTGCAAATGTATTCATTTAGGCTGAAAATAAGAAACAAAGCTTATGAAAGCATCGCCGAAACTTTTTTAACAGCAGCCACAAAGGAATCAATTTCTTCTTTTGTGTTGTAAATTGCAAACGAAGCGCGTACAGTGCCTTGAATGCTGAAATGGTCCATTACAGGTGCGGCACAGTGTTGCCCGGTACGAACGGCAAAACCCATTTTATCGAGAAACATGCCCATGTCGTATGGATGGATGTTGTTTATCAAAAATGAAATTACTCCCGATTGGTGTTCGGTTTGCCCGAAAAAGCGAATACCATCGATGGTTTTGAATTGTTCGTATGCATATTCGAGCAATTGGTGCTCGTAAGCTGCAATGTTTTCAAAACCAATATTGTTGAGGTAGTCGATGGCTGCACCCAAGCCAATTATTTGTGCAAAATTGGGTGTTCCGGCTTCAAATTTATAAGGCAAAACATTGAAAGTAGTTTTTTCGAAAGTTACGGTTTCGATCATTTCGCCACCGCCAAGAAAGGGGGGCATTTTGTCGAGCCATTTGCGTTTGCCATAAACCGCACCAACACCGGTAGGCCCGTACATTTTGTGTCCCGAGAAAACCAGAAAATCGCAATCCATATCCTGTACATCAACCTTAAGATGTTGAATGGCCTGGGCTGCATCAACCAGTACCGGAATATTTTGCTTGTGGGCAATGTTGGTGATTTCTTTTACAGGGTTTACCACGCCCATTACATTTGATATTAAGGTAACGGCAATTATTCTTGTTTTTGGTGTAATCAGTTCGGGTAATTTTTCAATCATCAGGCGTCCGTTATCGTCAAATGGGAGCACTTTGATTTTTGCTTTTTTGCGTTCGCAAAGCAACTGCCAGGGAACAATGTTGGCGTGGTGTTCCATTTCTGAAACAATCACCTCGTCGCCTTCGTGTATGAACGCTTCGCCAAACGAATATGCAATCAGGTTGATGCTTTCGGTTGCATTGCGGGTGAATATGATTTCTTCGCGCTCGGCTGTGTTAATCAATTGTTTAACCTTGTCGCGCACCGTCTCGATGGCGATAGTTGTTTGATTGCTCATGTAATGTGCCCCACGGTGCGGGTTGCCATTAAAATCGCGGTAAATTTGTTCTTCGGCTTGCAGTACTTGTAGCGGGCGGTAGGCAGTTGCCGCATTATCGAAATATACATAGGGCTTGTTGTAAACCAATTTTTGCAGTAGCGGAAAATCGTTCCTTAGTGTTTGTATGTCGATGCTCATTGTCCTGGTTATTATGATGTTGATTAAATCCTGTCTTCGTTATTGTTTTTAAGAATGGTGTTCAATAATTCAATAGAGTAAAATCGCTTGTTTTCAATAAATTGAATGAAAATTGGTCTGAGTTCGGCAATAAGTTGTTTGTTTTTAGCTGTCGAAAGTAAGCCAATTGTGCCAATGCATTTAATATCTAAACTTTCGGCAATATTACGCGCTTTTTTATCATCTATTAATAAGAAGTTGGCATTTATTTCTTTGTAAAGGATTAATGCTTCCGATTCGCCATAATCCATTAAGAATGAAAGGTTGTTGTATTGTTTTATCTTTTGGGTTTTTTTTTTAAAGAACTTGAAAATGGTTTGATAAAATGGTTTGTCATTATTGATTGTGATTTCTTCCCAAACAGCATTAGGTATCTTTATTTCATCGAAAAGTAGCTCGAGGATATCTAGTTTATTTACCAAAGCAAGTGAAATGATTGGACCGGCATCGGCTATAATAATACCATTTTTCATCCGACGTGTCTTACTTAAGCTTTTGTGTATCGTTAATTACGTCAGTTATTGTTAGGTTTGATATGGGGATGTTGTTTTCAGCAAGTACATTTTCAAATTCGTAGCGCGATAAACCTGCAAATTGGGCTGCTTTCCCGATTGTTAATTTTTGAAGAAAATAAAGCCTTAGAGCAAGCGATATTTTTATGTTTTTCACAATTTCATTTTCCGATTCGTTGAGTGCCAAAAAAATATCAGATGGCAATTCTATTTTGATTTCCTGAGTTTTCATGCGATTTGTTTTAAACAAATCAAAAATACAAAATATTCACAATTTCTAAGGTAAATTATTGGCTTAATATCCAAAAGCTTACTGCTGCTTTACAATCACACGCTTGCCTTTTACCCACTTGTTGGTGGTAACCCGGCAAATGTAAACCCCGTCTTTTAGTTCGGTGGTTTCGATGTTGATTTGCTGTGTGCCTTTTTCGAGGTTCTCCAATTTCAACTGTTTTGCCTTTTGGCCGGTTAGGGCATAAAATTCGATCAACACATCGGTGTTTTCTTCGAGTTGGAGCTTGATAATCCCTTTTTCGGTGAGTGGGTTGGGAAAAACACTGATCGATTGGTCTTCTTTGTTTTTCAGGCTGTCGAAGTTGAAAAAATCAGCTCCGCTGCTTGCCGTTGAAATGAAAAATAATAGAATGGCTGTAAAAAGTATTTGTGTTTTCATGGCTGTCAATTTTAATAAAAGTGCTTACACAAATATTCTGCCAAAATCATTTTTTCAAATATAAATCACTCTTCTAAATTGCTATAAATTGCAAAATAACGGTATCAGGCTTTTTTAACGAATTCCGATTTAAGTGCCATTTCTCCAAAACCAATAATTTTACAATCAATATTATGGTCGCCATCGCTAAGTCGGATGTTTTTAACTTTTGTGCCGGCTTTGATGGGTTTTGGAGCACCTTTAACGGGTAAATCTTTGATAACAATTACATCATCGCCA
>DAOSWJ010000288.1:0-4458 GCA_035380005.1 Prolixibacteraceae bacterium
CATTTTTTTGGCACAAATTCGAACCGTTTCTACAACCTTGCCCGTTTACGTAAATTTTTGGGCATCAAATTCAATATCGAAATGCTTTTTTTGGTAGATAAAATGTTTAAACAACGTGGAAAAAAATTCACCATACATATTGGAAAACCTATACCCTACACTACTTTCGACACAAGTAAAAGACATTTGCAATGGGCAAGTTACGTTAAAAACATTATTTACAAACTAGGCAACAAAAATTAACATTTTCATATTCATTGCAAATCGATTAATTTTGTATTACTTAAATTTTTAATCTTATGAAGGAAATTGTTTCCAAAATACCAACTCATTTAATTGAGGCTGAACTTACTCCCGAAAAATTTATGAGAGACACCAATAAAGGTGGAAATAAAATATACATCGTTACAGCTGCCGATTCGCCCAACATTATGCAAGAAATTGGCCGTTTACGCGAAATCACTTTTAGGCAGGCCGGCGGAGGTACCGGTAAAGAAACCGACATCGACAAATACGATACAGCCGAAGTACCTTACAAACAATTAATAGTATGGGATCCCGATGCCAAAGAAATTTTAGGAGGCTACCGTTACATACTATGTAACCAACTCGGATACAATGCCGAAGGAGAACCAAATTTAGCAACAGCTCGCATGTTTCACTTTTCGCAAAAATTCATTAAAGAATATTTGCCTCAAACCATTGAACTGGGCCGTTCGTTTGTTCAACCCGAATACCAATCGAGTAAAGCTGGTGCAAAAGCCCTTTTTGCACTCGATAACCTCTGGGACGGACTCGGAGCTCTAACTGTCGATCATCCCGAAATGAAATACTTTTTCGGAAAAGTTACCATGTACACGCATTTTAATGTCGAAGCACGGAACCACATCCTTTATTTCCTCAACATGTATTTTAACGATAAGGATAAACTGGTATATCCGAAAGAAGATTTCAACCTTGCTTATGATTTTAACGGAATAGACCAATTTTACAGTGGAAACAACTTTGCCGACGACTATAAAACCCTATCGAAGAAAGTACGCGAGTTAGGCGAGAATATACCTCCTCTTGTTAATGCATATATGAACCTTTCGCCTACTATGAAAACCTTTGGAACTGCACTAAACGATGTTTTTGGCGATGTAGAAGAAACTGGCATTATTCTTACAATTGACGATATTTACGCTGCCAAACGCGACCGCCATGTAGAAACTTACATTTCGTCGCGCGACAATACCAAAGAAACGCAAATAATTTCCCATTAATTCAACTAAAATAAAACATATGGCAAGGTTATCGGTTATGAATCGGTAACCTTTTTTTTTAAAAACAACACTAAATAATGAACATCATGAACAAAATTTTCAACCTATTAATTTTAGCCATAATTGTTTTGGTAAGTGCTTCGTGCAAAACCGAACATAAATTCGAGCAACTTTTTAACGGATTGAATCTCGAAAATTGGAATCTATTCATTGGCAATCAGCCTCAATTAACACCATCAGATATTTTTTCGGTTGTTGAAATAAACGGTGATAAACTTATTCGCATTTCGGGCGAAACAAACGGTTCATTAGCCACCAAACAGTCATTCGAAAACTATCACCTACGTATGGTTTTTCGCTGGGGCGAACAGGTTAGTTCAAAACGAAACAGTGGTTTGCTTTACCATAGTTTTGGCGATTTTGGTGCTGCCTTTGGTGTTTGGATGACCAACATCGAATTCCAAATGATGCACAAAAACTTAGGCGACACTTATTTGATGCTCAACACAACATGTGAAACGAATGCCTTGAACGATGGCAAAAACTACATCTACAACAGCAATGCTAAACCTGTTCAATTTGGCCAGCATGCTGCCGGAAGTTCAATTAAAAAATCGGATGACAATGAAAACCCCCTTGGCGAATGGAATACACTCGACCTTTATTGTTTTGGCACTACGTCAGTACATGTGGTTAATGGTAATGCGGTAATGGTTAATAATAACACTGGCACATACATCGATGGGGAAATAGTGCCGTTGAGTTCAGGCAAAATCCAAATACAAAGCGAAGGTGCCGAGCTGTTTATTAAAAGTGTCGAAATAAAAAGCATCAATAAACTTCCTGAATTGAACTAAAAAAATCTCCGCTTCATGATTTAATAAATAGTTTTTTGGCTTGAACCAAGTCTTTCAGAGTTTTGTTTATAAAACAAAAAAAGATGTTAAAGTATTAATTCAGTCATTTTTCCTATGAGAACCACAGTTATACTTTTTGCGATTGTTGCGCTGAGCTTCAGTTCATGCATTCGCTTTGGCAATCAAGATTGCGACGATGCACAACCAATTATTCCCGAAGGTGCAATACTTTCACACCCTTACGGCAGTTGTGGCGAAGAAGGTTTTTTTAAAGTTTTCCCCGGTCAAGCAATAAGCATTGGCTATTCGATGGATCTTGGACCAAGCTATAGAGATCTTGACATTCGCTGGAAAATTTCATCTGATATTTTTATTGATGAACAAACTGATGAAGCCCTAGGAACGGAAGCAACCTTTCCGTACATCAGAAACTACGGCGGCTCATACAACGATATGCGCACCATGAACATCACCCTCTACCCTATGATTGCAGACAATGAAATTGGAAATGGCAATATTCAAAGCGCTGTTGAAAGTACTGCTTTTAACGATTGTGGTGAATCGTTACCTGCTAAAGCTAAAATCGAAGTCATAAATTCGGGAAATATTATTCAAACCATAAGGCCTGCACCTCCTGTAGGCATTGGATTTCATGTACAGGCCTACCACAACAACAAGCTTTATTTGCTTTTTGGGAAACGAAACGATTTAAACAACCGCGACAATTACGTTTATAATACCGAAACTCGTGAATGGTCAGTTTTGCCAACTTATATTCCAAGCGGTACACCCGACTGGGATCCAACCCAAAACATACTTTTTCAATCGTTGCATGGCGACAGCTCAAATGAACCCAATTTTTCGTGGGTACAAATCAATCATAAAGTGTATATTTTTGCAGCAGGTATTAACTCCCTAATCGAATTTGACTTAAATACCGAAACGTTTAGAAACATTGCCCCAAAACCCGATTATTACGGAACTTATACAAGAACCCGTATGGTTGCCTATCAAAACAAAATTTACTTAACACCTGCCGAAACATTCCTCGATTTCAACAGCACCGATACACGTTATATTTATTCATTCGATCCTGCCTCGTTGCAATGGCATGAAGAAGCAGCTATCCAACACGGCTTGGTTCGCCCGGCAACGGTAATTGGCAATCCGTCCGATAGGGGCACTTTTTCAAAACTGGCTTATGTAAGCAACGATAATTTGGTGATGCTATACGAAAACAATCAGGTTATTTATTTCAATTTTGCATCGAAAGCTATCAGTACCGGATCGGAAAATTTCATGGGCGAAACCGAAGCTTATGCGCTATGGGGGTTTAACTTTAACAACAACTTTTACTTTTTTCACAAAAACAGAACAGGCGAATTCTTTTTATACGAAAAATCCAATACAGGTGTTCAACCGGCATTCAACTATTTTGCCTGTCCGCGTCAAGGTATCGATCAAATATATTGGAGTCGTGGAGCAAGAGCAACAGTTGCTGGAAATACAGTGTTTATAGGTTCCGAAACGCAAGGTTTGTTTAGGGTTTGGCTAAACGAATAACCGGCCTTGCCATGTATCGCGTTCGAGCATGCGTTTCTCAAGCTTAGCAACAAACTCGAAGTTTTTAAGCCCCCATTTGGGTACAACCAGCAGCTCGCGAGGCGATTGACTTACAAAACGCTCAACAATAATTTTGGGCGATAACAATTCAAGGTAATCAACCACCAGTTCAATATAATCGTCAACCGAATGGAATATCGAAAATAAATCGGGATTGTGGCGGTATTGCTTTTCCATTACCGTTTTACGGTGTATTTGCAACTGATGCAGTTTCAGGTTCTCGAGGGGCAATCTCGAAAGCTCACGTGCTTGGTTTAGTATTGTTTCACGCGTTTCGCCGGGCAAGCCTAAAATCATGTGCGCACAATTGTGAATACCCCTCGCTGCTAACTTTTCAATGGCTCCAGCCGAATCCTCAAACGTGTGTCCCCTGTTAATAAATGCCAATGTTTCGTTGTTACCCGATTCAACACCCAATTCTACCATTACATAAAACTGTTTCGATTTTTCTTCGAGATAATCCAGTACATTTTTTGGCAAACAGTCGGGGCGTGTAGCTATAACCAAACCTACAATTTTGGGATGTTTTAGTGCTTCTTCATACAAATCGATCAAGTTTTCCAAGGGAGCATAAGTGTTGGTATAAGCCTGAAAATAAGCCAAAAATTTCATTGTATCGTACTTTCGGGCAAAAAATTCGACGCCTTTATTTACTTGCGCTGTTACCGAATGCTCGAGCTTGCAATAACTTGGTTTGAAAGTAGTATTGTTGC
>DAOSWJ010000289.1:0-4450 GCA_035380005.1 Prolixibacteraceae bacterium
TTGATGTGGCCGATCCGTCTTTCAATATCTGGAAACTTTCTATGTCGTTCGCATTTAGTCCAGCAATCGACGATGCAATGAGTGTTTCGGCATTTCCCGAAGCTAAATCGTCACTTGAAATATCAATAGCATCTTCCATTACAACCCCATCGATTACCCAAAGAGGTTTAGAATTACCATAAATCGATGTGGCTCCCCTAATTCGAATTTTGGGAGCCGAACCAAATGTGCCTGAAATGTTTTGTACTGAAACCCCTGCTGCACGCCCCTCGAGTCGGCGGCTTATATCGGCTATGCCGTTGAGGGCTGTTTTTTCGGCATCAATATTGGTTGTGGCTCCTGTGAAAAGGCGTTTGTCTATTCGTTGCATTCCTGTAATAACAATCTCTCCAATTTGTTGATCGGCTGAATTGAGTTCTATTTTTAGGTTGGTACCAATACGAATTTCTTTTGCCTGCATCC
Source organism: Prolixibacteraceae bacterium (assembly GCA_035380005.1). GTDB lineage: Bacteria > Bacteroidota > Bacteroidia > Bacteroidales > Prolixibacteraceae > Roseimarinus. Next base: position 463 of record DAOSWJ010000289.1, read on the forward strand.
CAATGAACGATACAACTAATGTATTGTGCTGTTCGGGAACTATAATATTGAAATTTCCATCAATATCGGTTACTGTTCCAATATTTGTTGCATCTTTTACAATAACCGAGGCACCAATTATTGCTTGTCCATCTTCTGCTGATATTACTGTACCGTTAGCTTGTTGGGATTGGGCTTTTACGAAACTAATTGTGAAAATGAATAGGCTTATAAATAGGATTTGCTTCATTTTTTTTTAATTGGTTGTTTTTACAGAAATCTGTATCGTATTAATTATCCAAAAATTTATAGTTGTTTTTTGTAACTAACAATTAATCTTGTTTATCTGAAAAAAAATAAACGATTGCTAATATATGAAAAATACGCAATGATTAACAAGGTTTTGAATCATAATTGTGAATATTATTTTATCAATTATGTTGTAGTAAATACTTAACCTTTTTGATGTTTTTTTATGAAAGTTTTCCAATTGTGATATGCTTTATCTTACTTCTTCCTGATTTTTATTTTTTGCCCAACATCGAGTGAGCGGGTATTTGAGATATTGTTCAATTGCATTAAATCGTTGGCCGAAATGCCCTGATAACGTTGGGCGATGGTCCATAAATTGTCGCCACTTTTTACAGTGTAGTATTCGTAATTTGGATCGATTGGCGTTTCGGTTTTAGTAGTGTTTTGTGCTACAGTTGTATTTCCGCTTGCCGTTTGTTTCTCGGCAAAACTCATTTTGTTGAATTGTTGATAATGTGCAGCTTTGTTCTCGGGTACATAAATGAGCAGTTTTTGACCTACGCGTATCATGTTTCCTCTAATGTTGTTCCAGTACCTGATGTCGGCAGCACGTACTTTGAACCATTCAGAAATAAAACCGATATTGTCGCCACTTTTCACTGTGTAATATATTTGTGCTTTTCCTTTTTCGTTAACAGGTACATATTGATATGCCGTTTGGCTGGGGTTTTTGATTTGATTGTTTGGGAAATATTTATCGCGCTCGTAGGCAAAAATTTGTGTTTCGAAGTCGATAAAGCGGTTTACTTTATCGAAAGGCAAGCGCAAAGCATATGGTTTTTCGTTGGTTGCCGGTATAATATCACGACGGTAGGCTGGGTTTAACTCACGCAGCAATTCAATTTCAATATCGAGGTTTGCAGCCAATTGTTCAAAATGTAGGTAGTCGCTAACCATTAATGTGTCGGTAATGATGTTTAACCGCGAGGTGCGAGGTACAATATTGTGTTGTTTGTAATAGTTAAATGTGTAAGTTGCTGCAATAAAGGCTGGTACATAACCACGTGTTTCGCGCGGCAATCTGTAATATATTGTCCAGTAATCGCGTGCACCGCCCGAACGGCGAATTGCTTTGTTTACGTTGCCTGGCCCACAGTTATAGGCAGCAATAACAAGGTGCCAGTCGTTATAAATTTTGTACAAATCGTTGAGGTATCTTGCTGCTGCATCGGTGCTTTTTACCGGGTCGCGTCTTTCGTCAACAAACGAGTTGATTTCGAGGCCGTACATTTTTCCGGTGCCGTACATAAATTGCCATAGCCCGCATGCTCCGGCCCTTGAAAGTGCTGTTGCATTTAATGCCGATTCAATAATGGCCATGTACTTTAATTCGATGGGCATGTTGTACTTGTCGAGAATTTCTTCGAGCATTGGAAAATAGTAATTTGCTAAACCTAACATGATTTCGACTTGCTCGTTGCGACGGCCGGTGTACAATGATATAACACTTTTTACAGTGCTGTTGAACGACAAATCGATGGGGGTTTGGATGGCTGCAAGCCTCTCGATAATTATTGAATCAGGTAAATTCAATGCCGAAGTTTCAATGTTGTCAATATTACTGAAATTAGGTATGTTTTCACTTGCCGAATCGGGGTAAACATTATCATCAATGTTATAGGCCTGTCGAATGTACCAGTTGCTCATCATGCTATCCATTCTTTCGGCCATAATAAAGTCGATAAATTCATCGGGATAGGCCATGTTTGAATCAATAATACCCGCAGTGTCGATGCGGGTTACTTCGATCCGTTGCATGGGCTTTGCTTTTTCGGGCAATTGATTGGCAAAGGTTGTGATGTTGATAATAATGAATAAGGGTAATATTGATAAGCTGCTGAAAATGTTCTTGTTCATATAAGAAAATTAAAAATTGTACGACAAAGTTGCTCCAAAGGCGGGCTTAGGGTTAAGCGGGTTACTTTCCATTTGCATTAGGTTGAGGCTAAGGTCTTCTGAAATATCAAAATCGATAAAATGAGCGTTTACATTGGCATCGAGCACGTTAAGCAGGTAAAACGCAGCTGTTGCAATAATGAAAATATTGCGTTGGCGGCTGTAATAATTGATGTTACTCATTATTCGGCTATTGAGGTCTGACGATACTGAATTCTCGTTAATAGTATAACTGCTTAGGTCGATATAGTTTTCGTAATAGCGTGTTTCGGGATTTTTATCGTTGAGTTCGATGTATGAACGTTTGTAGCCCACGTACCGGTCTTGGTTCCATTTTATGGTTAAACCAAGCGCAACAAAGCCTCCGTAAATAAAGGGAACTTTCCATGCCTGATGGTTGTAAACTTGTCCTAAGCCTGGCAATACAGCCGAATACATGGTTGCTTTGCGCGGCAAATGGATTTTTGTTTGTTCAAGTGTATCAACTTCAACAACAGTTTGTGTGGTATCGGTAGGTAAAATTGCTTCGCTTGGTTGAGCAAACGCAATCAACCCATTCAATACTAGGCACAAAAATAATATGTTCCCGGTAAAGTTTTTCAAAATTGAAAAATTACTAATTGTTTAAATGGTCGAGAATGCCAATAATCCTTTCAAGATCGGTATTCGACTCAAATGGAATAACGATACGCCCCTTACCTTTATTGTTGATTTTAAAATCGACATTTGCCGAAAAGAATTTTGCCAAATGATCTTTTAGATTATTATATTCTTCGGGATGTTTTGGTGCTGTTGGTTTCTTTTCTGATTTGCTATCGGCGTTATCGCTGTTTAGTTTTCTTACAATCTCTTCGATTTTACGCACCGAGAAATCGTAAGTAATAATTTGTTTGTAAAGCATGATTTGCGTTTCGGGATCGTCGATGTTGATGATGGCCCTGGCATGCCCCATGCTGATTTCCCTTTCGCGAATGGCTTTTTGAATAAGCGCAGGCAGTTTTAGCAACCTAATGTAATTTGAAACAGTTGATCGTTTTTTGCCAACCCTTTCGCTAAGTGTTTCCTGGCTGTAGCTGCATTCGTCAATCATTCGCTGGTAGCTTAATGCAATTTCAATGGCATCGAGGTCTTCGCGCTGAATGTTTTCAACCAATGCCATTTCGAGCATGCTGTTGTCGTCCGATTCGCGAATGTAAGCAGGCACAGTGTCGAGCCCGGCCAGTTTTGATGCCCTGAAACGGCGTTCGCCGGCAATTATCTGGTAGCGGTTTTCGCCAATTTTGCGTAGGGTAAGTGGTTGGATAATACCTACTTCTTTAATCGATTTCGAAAGTTCTTCAAGTGCTTCCTTGTCGAAAGTGGTACGTGGTTGCCAGGGGTTGGCTTCAATTTCAGTTATATTGATATTGTCGATAGCCGCGGCTTTTGGTGTTACCTCGTTAGCTTCGGTAATCAGAGCGCCAAGGCCTCGTCCTAATGCATTTCGTTTTGCCATTATATTGATTTTGTGCTTTTTGTGTTCAATTATACATTTTCTTCTTTAACGCTGTTTTTTTCGATAAGCTCTTTGGCCAAATTCAGGTGGTTTACGGCGCCTTTCGACGAGGCATCGTACAGCAGTGCTGGTTTACCGTAGCTGGGCGCTTCACTAAGCCGTATGTTCCGTTGAATAACTGTTTCGAAAACCATGTCCTGAAAATGTCGCTTTACTTCTTCGTAAACTTGGTTCGAAAGATTGAGCCTCGAATCGTACATGGTGAGCAGGAACCCTTCGATTTCCAGTTCCGGGTTCAGGCGGTTC
>DAOSWJ010000290.1:0-4434 GCA_035380005.1 Prolixibacteraceae bacterium
GTTTTGCTACTCCACGTCATCTTACTAAAGAAGACGGATCGAGTGTAAAAGTTGAAGACAAACTTCCGTTCAAAGTTATCGAATTCTCAAAATCGGCTAAACGCATTATCTTATCGCACTCACGTGTATGGGAAGATGTAAAACGTGCCGACGAGAAAGACACCAAAAAGTCGCAAGCACAACAAACTGCTAAAGCAATGAAAAATGTTAGCGACAATATTGAGGTAACTACTTTAGGCGATATTTCTGAATTGGCTGCTTTGAAGTCTCAGATGGAAAAAGAAGAAAAAGCAAAAAAATAGAAATTTTGTCTGGAATTTTAATGTCGAAATTTGTACCTTGTTCGCATTATGGATTACACAATAGAAAAGAAAGAGAAGTACGTTGTTGTTACAACCACTTCAGTAAAACTCAATACTGTTAATGCACCCGATTTGAAATCGGAGTTTGTGTTGCTGACAAACGATGGCGTAAAAAATATTATTCTCAACATGAATAGTTGCGAATATTGCGACTCGTCGGGTTTAAGTGCTATTCTTGTGGCCAATCGTTTATGCGAGCAACTCGAAGGCAATTTCGTATTAACCGGTTTACAGCCCGAAGTTGATAGTCTGATAAAAATCTCGCTTCTCGATACAATATTAAATATTAAGGGAAGCATTGATGAAGCCGAGGCTTATATGGAAAGTGTTGTTAATGGGTAACTATTTAATGAAAATCATTTTCGTTAATGATACCTTTTGAAATAACCATATTGGGAACAGGCTCAGCGTTACCAACTTCACAACGATACCATACCGCTCATGTACTTAATGTACGTGAGCGGTTTTTTTTAATCGATTGTGGCGAAGGTACTCAAAACCAAATGCGAAAGTATGGTGTAAAGTTCTCACGAATCGAACACATTTTTATTTCGCATTTGCACGGCGACCACTACTTTGGATTAATAGGGCTAATTACCTCGTATTTACTGCTTGGCCGCAAAACCGATTTGCATATTTATTCGCATTCAATGTTGCCCGATTTGCTCAAGCCTCAAATCGATATGATGGGAGATGAGCTCAGTTATAAAATTATTTGGCACCCTTTAAATTTTAAACGCAGCGAAACAATTCTTGAGAACAAAGTAGTAAAAGTTATGTCGGTTCCTGTTCAGCATAGGTTCCCTTGTTGTGCATTTCTTTTTACCGAAGCGCCAAATGAATTGAATGTTAGAAAAGAACAAATCGAAAAATACCAGGTGCCCTTAACCGAAATATACAATATTAAGAAGGGTGCCGATTTTATTGATAAAAACAAACAGTTAATACCTAACAGCGAACTTACTTTGCCTGCTTTGAAACAGCGTAGCTATGCATTTTGTACCGATACAGCATTTATGCCCGAACTGAGCGAAGTTTTTAAAGATGTAGATTTATTATACCATGAAGCAACATTCGATAAAACCAATCAGAAACGAGCCGCCGAAACTTTTCATTCAACAGCTCAACAAGCTGCTCAAATGGCCAAAATGTCGAATGCAGGGCAATTGCTTATTGGCCACTTTTCATCGAGGTACAAAAATATCGAAAAATTACTGAACGAAGCACGTGAAGAGTTCGAAAACTGCATAGCCGCAAATGAAGGAATGGTAATTCAGATACCTCAAAAAAGATTGGGGTAATGAGGTTTTATTATGTTTGTCTTTTTAGTCCCATTCGTCGTTGCATGTGTCTTGTTCAAAAAATCTTTTGTCGAAGTTAACCAAAAAGAGCTTTGTTTTCGGGCGGGTAAATGCAGTGTAAAGCCAGCGCATGTATTCAATGTTTAACATATCCTCGGTTAAATAACCGTGATCGATAAAAACTGCTTCCCATTGTCCTCCTTGTGCTTTATGGCAAGTAACCGCATAGGCAAATTTAACTTGCAGAGCATTGAAATAGGGATCCTTTTTTATTTCTTCCCATCGTTTTTTCTTGCTTGTAATGTGTTGATAATCTTCTTGTATTGCATTAAAGAGCTTTTGATTTTCGCTATTGCCAAAAGCAGGTGCTTCAATAGTAAGGGTATCGATAAATATTTTGCATTCGAGTTCAATGTTGTCGTAATCGATAAATTGGAGTGTAACATTGGCAAATCTGAAGCCGTATAATTCTTCGGTTTTGTATATTTTTACAACACGTGCAATATCACCATTGGCAATAAAATCAATTTTTCCTTCTCCATCGGTCCAATGGTAATTGTTTTTTACAATCATTAGTAAATCGCCTTGCGATAACTCCGATTCGCGCCAAAGAATGGATCGCCTAATGCCCTCGTTGAAGCGGTTAGCTCTTTTATTGCTTCGGGTAACCACAATGGTTTCCGATTCGCCATATTTGTCGTAACAGCTACTTATTGTTTCAATCAAATCCTCACCACCAATGCGATGTATGTCGGTATGCCCTTCGAGTTCAATTTGAAAAAAGTGATTGGCATTTCCCCCTGAAATGATTTGTCGTATAGCTGTAGCATTGCTTAATATGCCCGACGATTGCGATTGCCTGACAACATCGTTCAGGTTTGCTACCAAAACATCCATGTTGTATCCTTCAATTACTTTGGGATCGAGCGCAGGGCTAATGCTGAGGCCAACAGGAGGAAGCTGTGCTGTATCGCCGACAAGCATTAAACGGCAGTTTTTTCCGTTGTAAACATATTCTATCAGATCGTCGAGTAATCTGCCGCTACCAAAAATCGACTGGTCGGGGGCCGCATTTGCAATCATCGAAGCTTCATCGACTATAAAAATGGTATTCGATGCTTTATTATAGTTTAGTTGAAAGTGTCCCAATCCATCGGATGAAGACATTTGCCTGTAAATTTTTTTGTGAATAGTATAAGCTGCTTGGTTTGCATATTGTGAAAGAACTTTTGCTGCCCTTCCGGTTGGTGCTAAAAGTTCGGTATTTACTTTAAATTGCTTTAATACATTTACTAATGTGCTCACAAGTAGGGTTTTGCCGGTGCCCGCATATCCCTTTAATATAAATATTGCATACTGATTTTCGTTAAATAAAAATGATGAAATTTGCTCAATAGCTTTACTTTGCCCCGGAGTGGGAGTGTGGTTTAAAGATTGGCCTATTATTTGTGTTAATTTCTTTTCAAACATATTCCACTAAATTAATTTTTATGGGGAAACATAATCTGATTTTTTTTATAAATTTGCAGACAAAGATCGCAAAACTTAAAAATTTAAATAAATGAAACGAATTTTAATTCAAATTGTATTAATAGTAATTGTCGTATTCTTGGCCTATATGTTATGGGATACCATTAAAACTCCTATCGATTTTGAAAAGGAACGTAAGGCAAGATACGAAGAAGTAGTTGAAAACCTTATCGATATCCGTAAAGCTCAATTGGCTTTTAAAGATGTTAATGGCCAATTTTGTGGCGATTGGGACTCGTTAGTAACTTTTGTTAAAACCGATTCGATTTCAAAAATCAGAAAAATTGGGATGTTAACCGATAGTATGATTGAAGCTGGATTGGATGAAAAAGCCGCAATGAAAAAAGGGCTTATTATTCGTGATACGATAAAGGTTAGTGTTCTCGAAGAAGTTTTTGGTACCGACTATGATGTTGATCAACTGCCAGTTATCCCTGAGTCGGGAGGCGAAAGGTTCTGGTTGCGTCAAACTATTATTACCACTGGTTCGGGGGTTAAGGTGCCTGTTTTTGAAGCACGTGCTCACAATAACATGATTTTGGCTAAACTCGAAGACGATTACAAGCAACAAATAATTAATTTGAACGAACAACGCAGAAAAAATAACCGTTATCCAGGACTTAAAGTAGGTTCGGTTGATGAACCAAACAACAACGTAGGTAACTGGGAATAATATTTCTAATGGAATTATTATCGAGGTATATCGACGAAACTTTCGATTTAAATAATTGTAACAATTATATTTTATCCATCCAGTTTGCGCTGGATGGATTTTCTTTTGCCATTTTCGATCCTGTTGTAAAAAAAATAATTGTTGCTTCGGAATATGCTTTTGTAGCAACAGCTCCATTTGTTTTGAAAAATTCAATTCAATCAGTTATCAACAACGAATCATTTTTGTTGAGCAATTATAGGAGGGTAAAGGTTTCATTTGCTAATAACAAAATTACTTTGGCACCAAAAGCTTTGGCCGATGTTACAATGAAAAATATTTTACATGATTTTTCGCACCAAACCGAACGTGATGATGCTATATTTATCAAACCAATTGATAATGAATTAGTAGTTGTTTTTTCGTTACCAAAAATTGTAAAAGAAATACTCGATAAGTATTATTCAAATATTGAATACTATTCGTCGCTTTGCCCTATATATAACTATTCAAAAAACTTAAGCGTTTCAAGCCGAATATTGTATATTTCGGTTTTGGGGCATAATATTCTGTTATTTGTAAAACAGGG